>CACXFB010000024.1 GCA_902766825.1 uncultured Lachnospiraceae bacterium | reverse complement strand
CGGAAGTGTCGGAACTGGCAGACGAGCAAGACTAAGGATCTTGTGCTCATTGCGAGCGTGTGGGTTCAAGTCCCATCTTCCGCATTAATAATGAGCCGAGCAAAAAGCTCGGCTTTTTGCATACTAAAAACAAAATGCACACTCGTGCTTGCACGAAGACGTGCATTTTGTTTTTGGTGTAAAGAAGCGAAAGCTTCTTTATTCGGCGAATATTGCGAGATGAAGCAGGGCGTGAGCCCTGCAAATCCGCAAAAGAATAACGCCGAGGAGTCCCTTGAACCCAGGTTCAAGGTCTCCTCGCCATGTGAGGCTCGTCGGTCGGCTCGGTAGTAAAAAGGTCCCCTGGACCTTTTTAATTCTCTACCTCGCCCCATCTTCCGCATGGAGAAAAGTGAGGGTATCTTTATTCGGCGAATATTGCGAGATGAAGATTGGTTCGTCGGTCGGCTTGTCAATAAAAAGGTAACAAAAGAAAACAAAATAAAAAAGAAAGAATGGTGAATTCTGGTTATGGAAAAGAAGAGAGGTTCTTTTACTGGTTCTATAGGTTTTGTTCTTGCGGCAGCGGGAAGTGCTGTGGGTCTCGGTAACATTTGGAGATTCCCTTATCTAGCGGCAAGAGATGGCGGAGGATTGTTTTTGCTGGTATATTTTGTGCTTGCAATTACGTTTGGTTTTACTTTGCTTACAACAGAGGTTGCATTGGGAAGAAAGACAAAGAGAAGTCCGCTTACCGCATATGGTGTTCTTAATAAAAAGTGGAAATGGCTTGGAGTTGTAGCGAGTATTGTACCATTTATTATAATGCCGTATTACTGTGTTATTGGTGGATGGGTATTAAAGTACTTTATTGTATTTTTGACCGGTAATGGTGTGAAAGCTGCGGAGAATGATTTTTTCACTGGTTTTATAACAAGTCAGTATGAGCCTATAATTCTAATGTTTATTTTTCTTGCAGCTTGTGCGGTTATTATATTTATGGGTGTTGATTCAGGTATTGAAAAATCATCAAAGATTATTATGCCGGTATTGCTGGTTCTTGTAGTGGCTATTGCAGCATTTTCATTGACAATAAAAAATACTGCAACGGACGGAACTGTAACTACGGGAATTGACGGATTGAAGGTATATTTGGTGCCAAGTCTTAAAGGAATAGGTGTAAAGGAATTTATGCTTGTTGTAATGGATGCGGTTGGTCAGTTATTCTTTAGTTTGTCGATTGCAATGGGAATCCTTATAGCATATGGTTCTTATGTGCCGGATGATGCAAACCTTGTGAAGTCAATTAATCAGATTGAAATATTTGATACTGCGGTTGCATTTTTAGCAGGAGTAATGATTATACCTGGTGTAATTGTGTTTATGGGCGCTGAAGGAATGGGCTCCGGTCCGTCGCTGATGTTTGTTTCGCTTCCTAAAGTATTTGCGGCAATGGGAAAAGCGGGCAATGTGGTAGGAACATTTTTCTTTGCTATGGTTCTTTTTGCTGCTGTGACAAGCGGTATATCAGTGCTTGAGGCTGTTGTTGCAGGGCTTATCGATGGATTTAAAATGTCAAGGACAAAGGCTACGGTTGCTGAAACTATAACAGCATTGGTATTGGGTGTTATTGTGTGTCTTGGTTATAATAAGTTGTATTTTGAATTACCATTGCCAAATGGTGCAAAAGCACAGGTTTTAGACATTATGGATTACATTTCTAACAACATTCTTATGCCGATTGTTGCAATAGCAACATGTGTGCTCGTTGGATGGATTCTTAAGCCGGACTTTGTAATTAAAGAGGCTGAAAAGAACGGCGAGAAGATGGGTAGAAAGAGAATGTTTAGCGTAATGATTAAATATGTTGCACCTGTTATACTTGTAGTACTTTTTGTTATGTCGGTTGGAATTGTATAGTGTGTAAATGATTCTGATGAAAAAATCAAGTTAAAGAGTGCAAAGCAGTCGATTATTAAAATTCAATGAGATGCTTTAACTAACATTTTTAATATGCTATAATGAACTCATAATTTTTTAGGAATACATGGGTATTCAGAAGGAGGAAGATATGTCTTTTTTTGATGATTTAGGTAAAAATATTCAGAGCAAGAGTCAGGCTGCCAGTGCAATGGTTAAGGAGAAGGCAGATACTCTTAAAATTAACAATGCAATCAGTGCACAGAAAGCAAGACAGAAGGATGTTATGACTGAGATCGGTAAGGCTTATTATGAGGCGCATAAGGATGATGAACAGATTGATGAAGCTTTCAAAGAGTTCTTTGATCAGATTAAGTCATATGAAGATGAGATTGCAAATCTTAATGAGCAGTTAGCAGGACTTAAGAAGACAACTACATGCCCTGGATGTGGAGCAGAAGTTGATAAAGGTGTTGCATTCTGTGGAAAATGCGGAACAAAGATTGAGCAGTAAACAAGATGGTGATTGTAAATGAAAGATTTAATGCAATATGAAATCAAAGATAATGATAT
This sequence comes from uncultured Lachnospiraceae bacterium, assembly GCA_902766825.1. Taxonomy (GTDB): domain Bacteria; phylum Bacillota; class Clostridia; order Lachnospirales; family Lachnospiraceae; genus CACXFB01. The sequence goes on along the minus strand of CACXFB010000024.1, from coordinate 3,387 downwards.
TTCGAATAAAGAACGCAAATCTAATTATAAGCCTGAGGATATCAAAACTACTGCACAGTATATGATGGACAGTCTTGGTAATGATGTTGTTGTACCGGAGCAGTCTACAGTTGGTAGCAATTCTCTTGTAATAAGACATATTATGACTCAGGATATGGATCTTACAACATTTCTTGTATGGATGCAGATTGCATCACCTTTACTTGCCGGAATTATTGTACATAATGGATTCCTAGATGCAATTGGATTAGGATTTATTAATGTATATATCATGCTTATTATCTTAGATGCGATATTTGGTATAGCGGATGTAATCGTGTTATATAAACATAATTTAAATGTGCTTAAATATGTCGTTTGGAGTGTATGGTTACCGCCGGTATATATGTTAAAGAGAAAAAAGCTTCTTGGCGAAAAGAATTATCAGCATATCGCATGGATACTTTCATTTCTTGTACTTGTATGGATGAGTTAATTATATATTTGGTTATAGATGGAATATTTTAGTGTGATATAAAAGTATTTCATTGACACTGACTTAAAAGAATATTATAATAGCATTTGCGTGTCATAAGTTAAATGTTGACACGCAATAAGCGGAAGTGCTGGAATTGGCAGACAGGCATGATTCAGGTTCATGTGTTGGCAACGACGTGTGGGTTCAAGTCCCATCTTCCGCATTTGAAAATGAAAAGGTTAAGCCGGATGGCTTAGCCTTTTCATTTTACACGCCGAGGAGTCCCTTGAACCCAGGTTCAAGGTCTCCTCGCCATGTGTGGCTCGTCGGTCGGCTCGGCTATGCTGCCCTCGCCCCATCTTCCGCATTTATAATGAGCCGAGCAAAAAGCTTGGCTTTTTGCATACTAAAAGCAAAATGCACACTCGTGCTTGCACGAAGACGTGCATTTTGTTTTTAGTGTAAAGAAGCGAAAGCTTCTTTATTCGGCGAATATTGCGAGATGAAGCAGGGCGTAAGCCCTGCGAATCATAAAAAAAAGCCGAGGAGCATTTTTTATAAAATTTTAAAGGAGATAATTTAGAATTATGTGGCCAACGATTATTATTTGTATTGTAATTATAGGATTTGGAGTGTTGTACTGGAAGTTTATTAAGAAGTTGCAGAATACGTCTTTTACAGGTAAGTTTTCAGATGTGGTTACTGCAGATGTAGAAAGGTATCTTAGAACATCATCTGTGAGAATTAATGTTTCTGAGGATGAATATAAAAAGCATTCAAATAAGAAATTGCTGAGTAGTATTGCATGTGGAATAGGGATAATTATAGTAGCTGTAATTGCATGTTTAATAAATATGGAACATGTAGAAGAGCTTTTTGAAGACATGGTGGAGTTAATTTTTTTGATGATTATGATCGGAGTTCCTGTGATTTTTCTTCTGATAAAAGATGCTATAAAATTGAAAGCAGTTAAAGGATCATGTTCATATATAATTGAGGCTGTAGTATATGAGATAGTTCGTATGAATTTAAACGAGGCAAGAGTGCGTATGGCATACTATGATTTTGTATGTGATACTATCAAGGAAGTATCCGTGGATATGAATATCACAGATGCTTCGAATTACAAAGAAGGATGTATAAAATGTATTTTGGTTGTTCAACGCAATAAAGGGTTGGACTACGTAAGTATGGTAAAAAGATAATGGTTAAGCTGAGAGAAGTCCAAGATATTTTTTATATGTGGAGGTAATTAAAATGTACATACGTAGAGCAATTGAAAAGGATGCGGATGGTGTGCTTACACTGCTTAGTCAGGTGCTTGAGCTGCACGCAAAGCTCAGACCGGATATATTTATTTCAGGGACAACTAAGTATAACAGGGAAGAGCTGCTTGAGATATTTAATGATAAAAAAATGCGTGTGTATGTTGCTGCAGATGATAATGATGATGTTTGCGGGTATGCTGTGTGTGTTATTAAAGAGCAGCCGTTTTGTAATAACATGATTCCGTTTACTACATTATATGTTGATGATCTTTGTGTTGATGAAAAGATTAGAGGTCAGCATGTAGGAAGAGAGTTGTTTGAATATGTTAAAAATGAGGCTAAGGCGCTTGGATGTTATGAGGTTACTTTGAATGTGTGGGAAGGTAATGATTCAGCCAGAGCATTTTATGAAAAGATGGGTATGAGACCAAAGGAAACTCAGATGGAGATAGTGTTATAATCGCATAAATATGTTATAATATTATAAGATATTCAGGTGTTGTAAAAGCTATGGGAAATGAAGTTACAGGAGGTTTGCCATGAATAAAATAATAACAATAAGCAGACAATATGCCAGTGGGGGAAGGTTAATCGGAAAGCTGGTGGCAGAGCATTATAACATTCCGTTTTATGATAATGATTTGATTACTCTTGCGGCTAAGGAGAGTGGGTTTACGGAGAAGATACTTGACAGGGCAGAGGATAAGGCGACTAATTCGCTCATTTATTCGATTGCAATGGGGCTTAATGCTTTTGGCGTTCAAGGATATGGTGCGGATGCAATGTCTATAGATGACAAGGTTTTTTTAGCACAGTCTAATGTTATCAGAAAGGTTGCGGCACAAGGACCATGTGTAATCATTGGAAGATGTGCGGATTATGTGCTAAGAGAGAAGACTAATGTGATTAATGTTTTTGTATGGGCGGACATAAGTGCAAGAATAAAACGTGCAGTCGATGAGTATGGAATGGAACGTCCTAAGGCTGAAGAAAATATTATAAAGGTAGATAAAAAACGTGCCAATTATTATAATTACCATTCAGACAGAAAATGGGGTAAGGCTGATACGTACAACCTTTCAATTAAGAGTGATGATATAGGAATTGACAATGCCGCGCAGTGTATTATAAAATACATAGAGTTAGCAGAACAAAATGCTCGTCAGGGAGAATCATCATAATGAAGATGCGAAAGTTTTTAAATAAGAATTATACACAGATATCTGTATATGTTATTGTAGTCGCTACAATCATAATGATAATAAGCAGTTTTATAGGTAATGTGCCGTATTTTTTTAATATGATATGTGAAAAGATTGGCTGGGTGATAAGTGCCTCCCAGCCAATTATTCTTGCGTTGGTATTTGCTTATCTTTTGGATCCGATTGTAGGATTCTTTGAAAGATCATTTATGAAAGTTAAGTTTCTTAGAAAAAAAGAAAATACCTGCAGGGCACTTGCGGTGCTTGTGGTATGTGTTATTGTTGTTTTTGTTATTACGGCAATAATATCTCTTTTGGTTTCAAGCATAACCAATCAGATAAGAGTGGCGAATTTTAAAGATATACCGGTAATTATCAATCAGTATGTGGACAATCTTAATGACTGGTATGATAAGCTTACCGATAAGGTTGGTAAATCTAATATTGAATCTTTGCAAAT
>CACXFB010000023.1 GCA_902766825.1 uncultured Lachnospiraceae bacterium | reverse complement strand
CGAATTCATTTTCTAATGCATACAATGTTACAAGTATCTTTTTCCAACCTCTTTACATTGCACATCTCTAATATAGTTTAATCGTATCACAACATTACTAATCATTCAACCCGTTTTTTCAGAAAATACTTCTCACTTTAAAATTCGTCAAGACATTTTTAGCATTTCCATTAGTCCTCCTGTTTAATTCCTGATCTAAACTGTATAAAACCAACAAACGATCTGAATGTCAAAAAAGCAACAACAGTTTAACTAGTTATCAGTATTATAAGTAGTAAAATTATTATTTTCTTAGTTATAGTCAAAGCACATTTTGATAAAAAACTAAAACTTTTATTATTCTTGCAAACATCAGTACCACCTATCTTCACAATAAAATAAGATACATCTCTAGTTCATTAGCCCCCACTTAACTCATATCTCAATTGAGTTACACATTCAACCAACACACTCATCTTTATATCTAATAATTTCCCTCATTTCGGGTTAAAATATCTCACGTAGTACGACACTTTTTTACACATTAATTATGGAGATTTACATGGAAATAGATGACATCATTAATCGCATTAATTTTTTGTTAGATTTTAACAAATGGTCTATGTACAAACTTGCTAAAGAAGCGGATTTGCCTTATTCGAGCATCTGTAATATTTTTCACAGAAAGTCTTTTCCTTCACTTGTCACGTTAGATAAGATATGCAAAGGGTTTAACATTTCGCTTAGTGAGTTTTTTGATTATAATAATAATCCCCTTAGAGTGCTCGAGTTAAATGAATCAGAACAAAATTTACTTAATACATACAGGAAGTTATCTTCTTATGACAGGCTGATACTTAATGCTTATGCAGATGGAATTATCTCATCAAAAGGCTATAAGAATGATAAATAATAACGCAAAAAACGGCATATAACATATCATTTAAGATACTGTTATATGCCGTTTTGCATTTCCAGATTTACTTGATATAATTATTCATTTTTCCTGTTATCCTTTTTGTTTCAATATCACCCTGCCTTTCGTTACAATATTTTTAATAGTTATACCAAGAACCACTCTTGTAAATCATTGAGTTGCTTGTAAGATCAAATCCCGGCTGCATTGCTCCAGGCACCTGTCTTGAGCCGTCTGTGAATATTACTTTTGCATTCTGAATATCAGATGGCACTTTGTAGTAATAGTATCCTGTTGATGAATCGTATGTCATCTTTACTCCAGGCCAAGATGCGTTCTGCTTGTTCGATGAACCATATACATAGCAGTACATTGTTGATCCCCAGCCTGATGGCTTCTTAATCCATGCCTTGCGACTTGAATCAGATTTCTTAGCATATACATACTTAACTGTTATCGTCTGCTCTGTATACTTTCCGCTTGCATTGCTTGGTGTGCTCTTAAGATTGTAACCTGAAACATCAGCTGCTGAAGTTGTATATGAGCTTCCGACTGCACCTGTAAGTGTCTTTTCAGATGCTACTGTATTGCCTGATTCATCTACATATTTTACTTTAACTGTTCCCGTTGAAACTGTACTGTATTTTTCCCATTTACCGTTGTTGTCTTTGTTGTAAATCATGCTGCCGCTTATTGAAAGTCCCGGCTGATTTGCTCCCGGATACTGTCTTGAGCCGTCTGTAAACATTACTTTTGCATTTTTAATGTCTGAAGGAATGTTGTATGAGTAATATCCTGTGTTTGAATCATAACTCATCTTTACTCCAGGCCATGCTGCGTTCTGAGTAGTTGAATATCCATCTGAACCATATACGTAGCAGTAAATTGTTGAACTCCATCCTGATGGTTTCTGGATATATGCCTTATTGTCAGATGGAATTACTATAACCGGATCATCTGTGTTGTAAATTGCTGCAACACCTTTGCTTCCAAGCTTTCCTTTTAAATATCCTCCGCTTACTGTAAATGTATTTCCTGAAATCTGATCTTTGTATGTTCCATCTTTCATTCTGTTCATCTTGATTGTTACATCTGCAGATGATCTGTCATAGTTAATAATCGCAACACCTGTAGTTCCTCTTTCAACTACAAGCATGTTCTTATAGTTAGATGCATACTCTGACTGACCGGCAAAGAAGTTATGGAATCTGTTCATTCCTGCTATACGTGAATCTCTATATGTACTTGTATGAGAACCCATTGATTTCTTTGCCCAGTCAGAACCGCCTGATGGTCTTGCATAGTAAAGTGCTACAGGATATCTTGCTGCTACTGCACACCATGCATAAGTCATCTGTTCTTCTGAAAGCCAGTCTGTTTTATCTTGATAGTTTCCGGCAAATGTGTCATGAGACTCGTTCCAAAGTACCCACTCGTTACCGTCTTTTCCAAAAATGTCTGCTCCATTCTTATTGTATCCATGTAAATTAGTTACATAACTTGCTTTCCAGTCTTTAACTGAATCCTGAACTGTATGTCCGTAAAGATTGTTTGTTACTCTGAGATACTTTGTGTATTTCTTAACGTCGTTGTAGTTACCAGGACCGGCTGTATTAAGGATCTCACCGTATAAGAATACGTTAGAATTCTTTGCATGGGTTCTGCTGCTGACCTTTGACCAGAAATTACTTGAAAATCCGTAATCATCAGGTGTTTCTATATGCTTTGCTGCATCAAATCTGAATCCGTCAGCACCACAATCCTGGGCATCATTTAAAAATGCTATAATCATGTCCTGTAACTGTGAATTTGATGTATTAAGATCCGGCATTCCTACAGGTGCATGTGTCATCTGATATCTGTCAGAATCGCTTGGACCTGAATAATTGTCATGATGCCAGAAATCCTCATTATCTCTAATCTCTGAGCTGATTTGATAGCAACGCTCTGCTTTCGTGTTAGCTCCTCTTGTGTTGTTTGCCAAATGGTTGGCAACTACGTCAACAATAACTTTAATTCCGTACTTGTGTGCTTCATCACACATTCTCTTAAACTGATCTCTTGTTCCAAGTGCATTTCCAATCTTAAAATTGATAGGCTGATAAAATTTCCACCAGTCTCCGTTGTTGTACACGCCTGATGCGCCATCCTTATTCATCTGAATAGGTGATGTCTGAATACTTGTAAATCCCGCATTTGCTATGTTTGGTAATTCATCAATAATTGTCTGGAATGACCAATTCCAACAATGCAGGATAACACCATCTTCGACTGTTTTTGCTAATCCGTACTTGTCGGTTACCGATGCCGCCTGAACTTCTTCTGTCAAGTTTGCAGGTGAATCTTTGTGGAAATTAATAGGTAATTTTCCTGTGATTGTCAGAGTCAGTACTAATGCAAATATCAGTACCAGACTCAGCAGCCTCTTCGCTCTTGTCGTCATGTAATACCTCCTAAACATTAAATATGCGTATCAATTAGTACCCATAATTTAATTGATACAGTCGTTTGCCTACAAATTGATATTACATCCATATTTAATCATTTTCAACAAAATATCATCCGTATTAATTAACGAATTGTGCAAGTTTACATTATTGGTTATGCCCTAAACGTGACCTATGACCCATTATGCATTAGTTCTATTCGGTTATTCATCGTTTTGCGCACAACGGACAATTTGAGTTATTAAGTAATTATATGTATTTATCCCCCTGTTTTAAATTGTTTATTATAATCTATTTCATCCTTTTTCGCATCATCTCATCCACCCTCATAAAAATGCTTTCATCCACAATTTTTTCATGAGTTTTATAAAATTTTAATACTTTTGAAGCCGGATTATTAATCTCTTTATGATTTTTATAAGAAATTCGACTTCTGCGCAAGCTTATTGTATTACCTATATATTCTTCTCTATTTAAAATGTCATATATGGTTTTTGGACTCCATGAACATATTTTATTTTCATCTTCATCCCTTATCGCTGACTTTATTTCGTTTTTATATACTGCATCATAAATTTTACTGTATCTTGGACTTAGAACTTCCTTTTTTGATAATCTGCTACATATACTTCTTACACTCTCACCATTTACGAACTCATCAAAAATCATTCTGACAACATCCGCCTGCCCCTCATTTACAATAAGTCCAAAACTCTTATCTTCCGTGCAGGTCTTATACCCGTAAGGTGCCACGTTATTAACTCTTTTCCCGCTTACCGCTCTTGAATACTTGGCACTTCTTATTTTTTTACTAATGTCCTTTGCATACCAGTCATTAAAAACATTACGAAACACAAGCATTTCATCATCTTTTTCCCATGTGTCAACGTTGTCGTTAATCGAAATGAACCGGACATTTTTATCAGGAAAATAATGTTCAATAAGATATCCTGTCATAACATAATTACGCCCCAGCCTTGATAAATCCTTGACGATAACACAGTCGATATAACCATGTTCAATATCATCAAACATACGCTTAATGTCCGGTCTGTTAAAATCCGTCCCACTGTAACCATCATCTATGTACCTTTCTTTAATTACATCAGGAATCCTCTCTACATAATCCTGTATAAAAGTCATCTGATTTTCAATGCTGTCAGACAAAGCATTTTTACAAAGCTTTCCTGCTTCCTCATGACTTATTCTTGCATATGCGGCTATATTCATGATGAATCCTTTATGATACTATATGGGCAAATTATACCCAATATTTAATGCAGTTTATTCAGGTGAAAAATATTTTAGAATTATAAATCTTTAAATTATTACCTTGCGAATATAGAATTGATGTTCTATATTTACATTAGAAAAAGGAAAGTCGCAGAGGCGACTACCTTTAGTTGATTTGACAAAGTGCTTAACGCACTAAGCCGTCACTATTGCTGGTAGTGGCGGCTTTTATTTTTCCTTGAAGATTTTATGACAAACACGTCCCCTTACCTACCCCTTGTAAACACGAACGCTCCTATTCCCACTGATATCGGCAGATTAAGTGAATCCACATCCTTTGACTGCGGGATAAAAATACTCTGCCCGACATTTTTAAATGAAGCCGGGAGTCCTGATGCTTCATTTCCGTAAATGAGCGTAAAGCAATCTGACTTTGGACGGTCATCTATGCTAAGAGTCTTTTCTCCATCAAGCATAAATGGGAACATGTCATGTTTGCCATATAACTTTTCATATTCCTCAAACGAATCAAAAACCTGGAAACGCATCTTAAACACTGCACCCATGGATGCTCTAATAACCTTTGGGTTAAAAATATCTGCTGCCGGAGCAACTATTCCAAGGTCATATATTCCAAGTCCCACCAGTGTTCGAATAATGGTGCCAAGGTTACCCATGTCTGAGACATTTACAAGGAGCACATGAGGCTTATCGGCCTCAAGCGTTCCTTCAAATTTCTTAAATACACCAGCAACAAAGCAGTTCTCCTTTGTACTTATTCGGTTTAAGGTCTTATCGCTTTCTATAACAGGAATCCCTTTTTCTTTACAGATTCCCATTATATCAAGATCAGACTCAAACTTAGAGCTTACATATACTGCCATCACCTGATTAGGTCTTGAATTAATAAGCTCCATTGTAGGAAATGCTCCCAGTGTATATGAATATTCAAAATCTTTTTTGTAGGCTTTCACCTGCACAAGGCTGTTATCGCTCATAATCACTCTTTTCCTGCAAGAATCATCATTATCTTGTTACTTCTTTCAACGAACTTAGTCATCGCATCTGCTGACAATGGCTGGTTTGCAATAAGCGCAAGATCATAAAGCTGCTGTGCAATAAGATTTGCCTTGTCATCTTCCTTGTTATCGATGATGTACTTAACAAGTTCGTTGTTAGCATTAAGAATAAGTGTTGCACTTTCTGCAAACATTGATGTATCGCCATATCCGTACATCTTCATCATATCCTGCATTCTTCTTGTATCTTCAGATATTGTTATCATAGATGAGATTGATGCATCCTTTAACTTTTCAAGTTTTACAGTAAGCTTGTCATTATCAAGTGCTTTCTTCATAAACTCAGTAAGTGCTTCTTCCTGCTCTTTAACAGCCTTTGCATCATCTTCACTTACTTCTTCCTTGAAAGTATCTGTTACATCAGCATCGATTCTTTCAAATTTGATTGTCTCATCATGCTGCTCAAGTGATGTGATAAATGACTGGTCAATGTTATGTGTAAGAATGAGCGCATCAAGTCCCTGCTCCTTGAACATGCTTATATACTGGCTCTGCTGCTGCTCATTTGTTACATAGTATACTTTCTTCTTGTTGTCCTTATCACCTGTAACATCAGGATTATATTCTTTAAGTGCAATGTATTTGCCCTCAAGATTCTTGAAAATGATGTAATCCTTCATCTTCTCCTGGAACTTTGTATCCTTAAGGCAGCCAAACTTGATGAATGGGCTTATATCATCCCAGAATTTTTCATAGTTTTCTCTCTCAACTTTGCACATTCCGCTAAGTTTATCTGCAACTTTTTTGCTGATATACTCTGAAATCTTCTTAACGAATCCATCATTTTGAAGAGCACTTCTTGAAACGTTAAGCGGAAGGTCAGGACAGTCAATAACACCTTTTAAAAGCATAAGGAACTCAGGAATAACTTCCTTAATGTTATCAGCAACAAACACCTGGTTGTTGTAAAGCTTGATTGTTCCTTCTATAGTGTCATACTCTGTGTTAATCTTAGGGAAATAAAGAATTCCTTTAAGATTGAACGGATAGTCCATATTAAGGTGAATCCAGAATAATGGTTCCTTATAATCATGGAACACATTTCTGTAAAATTCCTTGTACTCTTCTTCTGTACAGTCATTTGGATGCTTTGTCCAAAGAGGAGTTGTATCGTTGATTGGCTTTGGTGAGTTGTCTTCCTTCTTCTCATCCTCTGCATTCTCATCAGCATCCTCATCGCTGTTCTCATCTGCCTTTTTATCCTCGGTCTTATCCTGCTCATTCTTTGCTTCGATAACTTCTTTTTCAAGTGTTTCTGCGTTGAAGAGGAAAATCTCTGTAGGCATAAATGAACAGTACTTCATAAGAATTTCTCTTACTCTGTATTCATTACAGAATTCATAGCTGTCCTCATTAAGATAAAGAACAATCTTTGTTCCACGCTCATCATAATCACTGTCAGACATCTCAAACTCTGTTCCGCCCTCAGACTCCCAGTGAACAGCCTTAGCGTCTTTTGCATATGAAAGTGAGTCAATTGTAACCTTATCAGCAACCATAAATGCTGAATAGAATCCAAGACCGAAATGTCCTATAATCTGATCTTCATTGGTCTTGTCCTTGTATTTTTCAAGAAATGATGCCGCACCTGAAAATGCAATCTGGTTAATGTATGTCTTAACCTCATCTGCTGTCATTCCTATACCGTTATCCTTAATTGTAAGGGTCTTAGATCTTGAATCTACAGTGACAACTACTTTATATTTCTCATCATCGGCAGGTGTAAATTCTCCCATGATGTCTAACTTCTTTAACTTAGTAATAGCATCGCATCCGTTAGAAACAAGCTCTCTTATAAAAATATCATGATCTGAATAAAGCCATTTCTTAATGACCGGAAATATATTCTCTGAACTAATTGATAAACTACCTTTTTCTGTGCTCATATCTATACCTCTTTTCTAACTATATACACATATAACTTTGTGTTACATGCTATATGATAAACCTCGATATTTTTAAAGTCAAGAAAAAATTAGCACTCATTTAGTTAGAGTGCTAATAATTTTTATTCAAATCTTTCAAACCACTTGCTTACGGCTATGTCCCATTCTTTTTCAGCTGTTTTATCTAAGGTAAATTCTTTTGAAATATACCCTGTCGTTATGGTTGCCGTATCATCCTCAAATTTTAAAGTAATGATTCCGTTCCCCTCATACATCTCCATCTCACTCTCATCCCTCTTTGAAAAAACTATTTTAAAAAGAGACGGCGATTTGCTACCTCTTATAACATTGTACACAAGCTCTTTAATCTCTTTCCACGAACAAAATGTCTTACCGCCATTATCTTCACTCCACCTTTTGCTTCTTTTACCGTCAATCGTGATTTTTGTTATCATATTAATCTCGCAGCTGGTTACATAAAAATCATCGAAGGCAACGCCGGCAAATAATTCGCCCATAAACTGTTTAACGTTTTTTATATGAATTATTTCCATTCAACTAATCCTTTCTGCCTGTTATATCTTTGCGTTTTGTACGCATTTAATCCCCTCAACGTATATAATAATCTGTTTTTGCCAATAATAATCTCATACAAACACTAACCAACGGAGGTAAATACAATGAGAGCAGATAAAGAAACTTATTCAAAAGTTGCAAAGCACTGCAGCAAGTTTAACTGTGCCACAAAATGCGGATGCACCAACAGTACTTTGAATCACGATGAAATTTCATGTACCAAATGTACCCACTTTGACAAGAAACACTTTTGCAGGCTAAATCTCTTTGATGAAATAAGAGACAATCACAATCTTTAAAGAATATATGCCTGAGCGAAAAGCCAGGCATATTTTTTATTTTGTCTTATTATTCTTAACTCTCTTGGTCTTTTTCTTTGGTTCCTCAGGCAATGCTTCAAAAACAACAACATCTCTTGCCTTTACCAGATACTTATCTTCAATCTCGTCATTACTTACAGCTTCATTTTCCTTGCTGTCAAGACTACAATCTAAGATGCAATGCCAATTCTTGCTGTCAGGAAGTCTTGGTATATCAAATTCATGATCTTCCCAGTGCATGTTAATGGCAATATAAAATGATGAATCAGCTTTGCTTCCTGCGTACTTTCCGTACAACATGATACCAAGAGTTCTTGAGTACATATTAAATTCAGGGTACCACGCCCTTGTTCCGTGATATGAAATATCAGGACTTCCAAGAGAAACATAATCCATAACACGAAGTTCATTCTTAGGATGGAACATCACATGACTTTTTCTAAGTTTGATAAGTGTTTTGACAAACTCAAGATTTGCTTTTGACCATGCATTGGTATTCCAGTTAATCCATGTAGTCTCATCATCAATACAATATGCATTGTTATTACCATTCTGGCTGTTAAGTATCTCATCGCCAGCAAGTATCATAGGGCTTGCCTGTGACAAAAGAAGTAACGTAAATGCATTACGTATCTGTTTCTTTCTAAGTGACAAAACCTTGTTTTTTCTGGTCTTACCTTCAAAGCCGCAATTCCAGCTGTAGTTATAATCAGTACCGTCATTACCATTCTCAAGATTATCCTCATTATGCTTGATATCATACGAGAACAAATCATGCATTGTAAATCCGTTGGCATTGGTTATGTAATTGATTATTCCGACGTTAACTGAATTTCTTCTGAACTTATATGCAAAATCTCCTGCCTGTTCTTCATCACCTTTTAAGAACTTTCTTACATTAATCATGTAATCATCATTCATCATTCCAAGATTCTTACGCAAAGGTGCTTTTCCGTTGTATATGGCATTCTCATTCCATCCCTCGCAGATTATCTTTTTGTCTGAAAGAAGCGGATCTGCTGCCACAAATTCTCCGTTGATGGCTCCGGCATTGTACTTGAATCCGTCAACATGATATTCAAGCATCCAGTATCTAAAACACTCATATACAAACTGCTTGTCCACACATTGCTTAAAATTGAATTCCATGATACATTCAAGTCCAGCCTTATGCATGCTCTTTATAAGATGTTTGAATTCATTAACAGCATTATCAGGATTGCTTGCATAAGAAGACTTAGGCGCAAAATAATAACATTCTTCAGTACCGTATCCCCAGTAATTAATCTTATAAGGAACTACTCCCTGCATTGCCGTATGTCTCTTATAGTGTTCAACAACCGGATCCTCACCCTTTTTCTGCTCTTCTAAAAATTCTTTATATTCAACAAAAGTGATATCCTCAGGCCCCATTAGATATTTATCGTAAATAATCTCATCGAACTCATATACAGGCATAAGAATAACGCTTGTTACACCAAGTTCCTTTATATAATCGATTTTTTGCTCAAGCCCCTTAAAAGTTCCTCCTGCCTGCACCTTTGCTGAAGCATGCTTTGTGTATCCTCTTACATGTAATTTATAAAATATAGCGTCCTCATAGCCAATCAAAGGACATTTGTCATCTTCCCAGTCAAAATCATCATCTACTACGCTGCTAAGTACCAGACCTGATTTTTTCTTATCAATCGGCTTCCCCCAGACTTCCCTTCCGCTTATCTTTCTTGAGTATGGATCTGCAAACTCCTTGCCCATAACCTCATAGCAGTAGTTATACTTTTCTATATCTATATCTTCTACAAACACACAAAAAATATCACCTGTCTTGAAATTTGAATCCAGGTGTAGTTTGCCTGCTATTGTTCCCTTTTTTTCGTATATTATCAAATCACACTCAGGACAATCCTTAATACTGACTGCAAAATTAACGCCATTACCTTGTCTTACCGCCCCTAAAACAACCGGATTTCCTTTTCTTATGTTAAAGCTTAATTTAGGGATTTGCATAAAATTTCCTCCAAATATCTAAGTACATACATAACTGATTATACTCCATTGCACTTTTTTTCACAACTTTTATTGAGATTTCCATTGTATATTAATCAAATAAACTTGAAAAATCCCATATAATATGTACAATAAAATGAAATGGCTGTTTATCAGCTAATCAATAAGGAAGGATTAAAACAATGATTCAGGCAAGTAATATAACACTACGTATTGGTAAAAAAGCACTTTTTGAAGATGTAAATATTAAATTTACCGAAAGCAACTGCTACGGACTTATCGGAGCCAACGGAGCAGGTAAATCAACATTTCTTAAAATTCTCTCAGGACAGCTTGAACCTTCAAAGGGTGAAGTCATCATCACACCAGGTGAGCGTCTTTCATTCTTACAGCAGGATCACTTTAAATATGACCAGTATGACGTTTTAAGTACCGTTATAATGGGTAACAAAAGACTCTATGACATCATGAAAGAAAAAGATGCCATCTATGCTAAAGAAGACTTCACAGAGGAAGACGGAATCAAAGCAAGCGAGTTAGAAGCTGAATTTGCTACCATGAACGGCTGGGAAGCAGAATCTGATGCTGCTACACTTCTTAACGGTCTTGGAATTGAAACCGAACTTCACTATACTCTTATGAGCGAATTGAACGGTGGACAAAAAGTGAAGGTTCTTCTTGCTCAGGCATTGTTTGGTAATCCTGACATTCTCCTTTTGGATGAGCCAACTAACCACTTGGATCTTGATGCCATTGCATGGCTTGAGGAATTCCTCATTAACTTTGATAACACTGTCATCGTAGTATCACACGACAGATACTTCTTAAATAAAGTTTGTACACATACAGCCGATATCGATTACGGCAAGATTCAGCTCTATGCCGGTAACTATGATTTCTGGTTT
>CACXFB010000022.1 GCA_902766825.1 uncultured Lachnospiraceae bacterium | reverse complement strand
CGGAGAGGGTGGGATTCGAACCCACGCGCCCTTGCGGACAAACGGTTTTCAAGACCGCCTCGTTATGACCACTTCGATACCTCTCCAGGTCGTTTTTGTTTTGCCCTGTCGAACAGTGCTTTATTAATATATCAAAATATCTAAAGGGTGTCAACACTTTTTTTTATTTTTTTTAAATTATTTTTTTTGACCTAAAATTGCCCCTGCAAATACAAGGTCTTCAGGTGTTGTAACCTTAATGTTAAAGTAGCTGCTTTCCACTATTTTAACGGGCTTTTTCGGGTATGCGTACTCCCAGACCATAGAGTCATCCGTAACCTTGGACAGTTCATCCTTTTCACAAATTATCCGATACGCCTCTTTTAATTGTTTAACATCAAATGTCTGCGGTGTCTGTATCTGCCACAGATTATCCCTTGGAATTGTGACATCAATATTAAGATTATCTGTGGCCCTTTTAATTGTATCTTTTACACGGACCGCACAGACAGATGCACCTTCTCCCGCAAGAGCCGCTTCAAATGTTTCATCTATAACAGAAGGTTCAATAAAAGGACGTGCGCCGTCATGTATGGCCACAATACCATCTTCAATCTCACAAAGTGCATTCATAACAGAATTATATCTTTCTTTTCCCCCTTCTACTATAGAAACCACTTTGCTTATACCGTATTTATCCACTATCTGCGTTCTGACATAGTCGATATCCTCTTTAGTTGTTGCTATAACTATTTTATCCGTGCTGCTTTCCTTAAAAGCCTTAAGGGCATAAAAAAGCAACGGTTTATCCATAAGAGGGATAAACTGTTTCTTTACACTGCTCTTCATTCGTTTACCCGAGCCGCTCGCAAGCACTATTGCATATCTCATGCTTTTTCTCCCTTCTTTGCACCTTCAAGTCTGGTACCTATCTTAAGGTTAGCCACAGCATTCAGATCAAGTCCGTGTCTTGTTCCGTTAATATACTCATAGTATCCTGCACACGCTATCATAGCCGCATTATCCGTACATAATATAGGAGAAGGGTAACAAAGTGTCAGACCTTTCTCTTCGCATGCCTTTTTCATCGTTTCTCTAAGGCATGAATTTGCAGCCACTCCGCCTGCAAGCGCAACTTTATCGTATCCAAACTCCATAGCTGCTTTTATGGTATGATCGACAATTACATCCACTACAGATTTTTGGAATGATGCTGCAATATTGGCAACGTCTATTTCTTCACCTTTCATCTTCAGTCCGTTAATTACGTTTAAAACTGCAGACTTCACTCCTGAAAAGCTGAAATCATACGGAGCATCTTCTATCTTTGCCTGTGGAAATACATACGCTTTATCGTCTCCTTCTTTTGATACAGCGTCGATTTTAGGACCGCCCGGATATCCGAGTCCTATAGCTCTTGCAACTTTATCAAATGCCTCTCCTGCCGCATCGTCGCGTGTTCGGCCTACTATCTCATATTTTCCATAATCAGATACACGTACAAGGTGCGTATGTCCTCCCGATACAATCATACACAAAAATGGAGGCTCAAACTCCGTATTTTCGATATAATTGGCCGATACGTGTCCTTCAATGTGATGAACGCCCACGAGTGGCTTATTAAGCGCATATGCCAGTGCCTTGGCTTCTGCAACGCCTACTAAAAGCGCGCCGATAAGACCGGGACCATATGTCACGGCAATTGCATCTATGTCATCGAATGTCACTCCTGCCTTCACAAGAGCATTTTCGATTACCTCGTCTATATTCTCTATGTGCTTTCTGGAAGCTATCTCTGGCACAACACCGCCATACTGCGTATGTATTTCAATCTGTGACGAAATGATGCTGCTTAGCACCTGTCTGCCGTTTTTAACTACTGCTGCCGCAGTTTCGTCGCAGGATGATTCTATTCCTAATATCAAAATATCTTTATTGTTCTCTTTCACAGCTTATCCTCTTTTCTATTCTTCCCCTTCGTTACTCTCCTCTTCATCAGCATTAACCCAGCCTATAATCTTCCATCTTCCGTCTTCATTTTCTTTAAGAATAAACTTCTCATCCACCCTTTGCGTATTTTGCCCTATAAGCTGGACAGTAGCTTTAATGGACGCATATCTGTAATTATCATGATACCAGTATTGTATCTGATTGTTTTTTTCAACTTCCCAGCTTCCTATTCTGGTTTTGGAATCTTTACAGTCCTTTACCTCGCTTTTGAGACGTGTCATAAAGTCACTGTAGCTATTCTCTTCAAGAAGAACATCATCCATCATGAGTCTTTCTACATCCGCCAGATCTATAAAGTCGTCCTCTGACAAATCTTCATTATACAGATTCTCAATGACTTTAAAATACGTTCTGACAACTTCCCTGACCGATGCTGGATAATTATTCTTGTAATCCTTATTCAATATCTGCTCAACCACCGACGGGGTTGTTATTATTTCTTTCTTATTCTCGGCTTCTTTTCTCGACAACAGGTTTGCATACAATATTACTACCACGACCAACACCGCTGCAATCAAAGTAAGTGCTTTCGCATTTTTACTTCTCAAAAATATCATATGCATCACCTCCTGCCTTTAGATATTTGTAATTTGCATTATAATCATTTCCGCTCGCTGAATTATTCCTTCTATTCGTTTTTATCAAATTCAAGAACAACACTTCTTCTGTCTTTTGGAATCACTGTGTTGGAAAATTCTTTTTTTACTTCTTCAAGATATGATTCCGGTTTTATTACGGATGGGCTAAAATGTGTCAGCCACAATTGAGATACGTTCGCTCTCTTTGCCATGGTTGCCGCTTCGTAAAAAGTCATATGTTTATGTTCTCTGGCTTTACCAATCATGTCCTTTTCGCCATACATTCCTTCGCAGATAAACAAATCCGAATTCATTGCATGTTCAACTATATTGTCCACCGGTCTTGTATCCGTGCAATATGTTACCTTTATTCCTTTTCTCGGGCCGCCAAGAACCATATCCGGGGTAAATGTCACCCCGTCTTCTTCTATTGTTTCACCTTTTTGCAGTCTGCTCCAGTATTTTTGAGGAATATTGTACTCTAATGCTTTTTCAGGCATAAATCTTCCGTTTCTGTCTATATCCACACTGTATCCTAAGCATGGCACGTTGTGATTAAGTTTAAATGCATTAATACGATATCCGTTAAGAATAAGCTCTTCGCTTTCTTTGCTTATTTCAATAAATTTTATATCAAAAGGGAGCTCAGGCGCAATAACCCTAAGATGTGATACTATCTTCTCAAGCCCCTTAGGTCCAACCATTATGACCGGTTCGGTTCGGTTAGAATTACCCATAGATAAAAGCAGGCCCGGCAGGCCGCTCACATGGTCGCCGTGAAAATGTGTTATGCAGATAATATCTATATCGTGTACACTCCACCCTTTCATGCGGATAGACACCTGCGTTCCTTCTCCGCAGTCTATAAGCATACTGCTTCCGTTGTATCTAAACATCAACGATGTTAGAAAACGATTGGGCAGCGGCATCATTCCACTCGTACCAAGTAAACAAACATCTAACATTTTTAGCTCCTTTTACATTACAACACTTGTGTCCGTTGCGTTATATGCACCGGCACTTTGAGATTTTTTACAAAATCATCATAACATTTTTCACAAATAATAATCTCGTGATTTTCCAAATCTTTATTTGAGAAAAATCCCCATTCTTTATTAATTCTTACGTAATCCGAAACGTTACTGTTATCCTTGCCTGCTTCATATACGCAGATATTTTTTCCACACACATTGCAAACCATAATAACAATCTCCCTTCTAAAAGTACTTTGTCATAAGGTTAATTATAAATCAGGCAATTATTAATTAGTAGTGGTAATTAAATACTCTTAGCCGGATGACGCCACATTATAATTGCATCTTCCTTAGGATTTTTATAATAGTCTTTACGAACGCCGCACTCTTTTAATCCTAATTTCTCATACACACGTATGGCAGGGGCGTTGCTGCGTCTGACCTCGAGGGTAAAATCCTCACAGGAATGAATCTGGCACATTCTCATTGCCATCTTAAGCATCTTCGTAGCTATCTTGGCATTACGAAATTTCTCACTGACTGCTACGTTGTTAATCTGTCCTTCACCGGCTACCATCCATATACCGCAGTATCCGGCTATCTCACCGGTCTCATCTTCTCTTGCAATAAGATATACATTATCCTGATTATCTATTGCTCTTGAAAATGATTCCTCACTCCATGGTGTAGAAAAAATGATTTTCTCAAGTTCTGACACGTCTTTTACATCATCCGCAGTCATTCTTCTGATTTCAATCATAGCAGCTCCTTTCTAACCTTTTACTTCTTTTTCATCCTTTCGCTTTCAGCCTGGGATGGTCTAAGGTAAATAGGTTTATGAAAATGTCCTTTTGTCATCTTACCTTCTTCAAACATCTTTTTTGTAAGCATTGCCACGCTTGCTGCCGACTGGTATCTCATATGTGGTGGTGCAAAGGTACAGTTAACGCTAAGAAGTTCCTTAAACTTTTCTGCGTACACATCTGTACCGTCACCTAAGAGAATGACATCCCTCTCCTGTTCATTAATCCAGCCTGCAACAGTCTCTATCTCATCAACATCCTGATTATGTATCACGTCAAAACTTTCACCGTTAAAGCTGTAAAGTGCCGCAAAAACCCTGTCCCTTCTGGCATCGAGCATAGGACACACAAGCTTATCGTATCCAAAATAATTATAAGCCATTGCCTCTAATGTCGGAACCGTAACAACAGGAATATTTTTTGCAAGTGCTATTCCTTTTGCGGTTGCACTTCCTATTCGAAGTCCAGTAAATGAACCGGGGCCTGCACTCACGCCGATAACATCAAGTTCATCCACGCTCATTTTCGTGAAATTCATTATCTCATTAATCATCGGCAACAGTGTCTGCGAGTGTGTCATCTTATCATTTACACTGTATTGTGCAATTACCTTATCTTGTGTAGCTACGGCAACAGAGGCTGTTGTACCGGAGCTTTCAATTGCAAGTATCTTCATGTGCTACCTCATTTCTACGGCATGTGGTTTATCCTTCTAATGGATTGTCCACTCTTATTTTCCTGTAGTCAAAGCCCTTATCGTTATCCTTTTCAATAGTTACCTTTATGGCATAATCCGGAATCAGATCATATATTAACTCAGACCACTCTACTATACACACGCCGTCTCCAAAAAAATAATCCTCATATCCTATCTCATCCATCTCATCTATATCAGCAATCCGGTATACGTCGAAATGATATAGCGGAATTCTTCCTTCATCATAAACCTGAACTATAGTGAAAGTGGGGCTGGACACCGGCTCTTCTATTCCGAGTCCCTTGGCAAAGCCCTGGGTAAATACCGTCTTACCGGTTCCCAAGTCTCCGTTAAGACATATTATCTGCCCTTTACCCGCGTTTCGTCCCATCTCTTCCCCTAACTTAAAGGTGTCGTTCCACCCGTAACTGTCATAATCCATTTTTATAAACCAGATTTCCTTTCTTTTATCTACTTAACTTTAACTACTGCGTAATCTTTAACATTTTCCTTAACAAATTCTTTTATCTGCCCGTATTCTTCTCCTAATTGTTTTACAGGCAGGATAAATGCATTTTTAGGCGAACTGTAAATGCAAAGAGTTGTTTTTGTCTCAATGACCTTAACTACCATATCCCAGTTCAAATCGGCTGTCTCACCGTTCTGGCTGACATGCACTCCTTCTTCATCAAGCTCATAATTCAATGGCTCTTTGAATGTCGGAGTGAGTGCAATTATCTTAAATGAACGTTTCAAAAGCATGAATGGCTGTATCACAGTAAAGAGCGCGCCTCCAAATACAAGAAGCCCGTTTGTTGTAAATACATAATCGTCATGATTTAACCATAAAATAACCAGGCATAGTAAGCTTACCAATACTGCAATGAATCCGGATACACATATATATGTATGGCGCATCTGGAATCTGAACATATCCATTACAGTAAGCTGTGTGCTGAATTTATATGTCTTCAAATTTCTCTCCTTTTTATGTTAGTCAAGATTCATTGTAAGCTGAATTCTCTTCTTTTGCAAATCAACTGAAAGAACCTTAACGTCAATTACATCTCCGACACTTACTACCTCAAGCGGATGCTTAACGTATCTTGCAACTCCAAGCTGTGATATATGTACAAGTCCGTCCTGATGAACTCCGATATCCACAAACGCTCCAAAGTCTATTACGTTTCTTACCGTTCCTTTAAGAATCATGCCTTCTTTAAGATCCTTCATATCCATGACATCTGTTCGAAGTATTGGTTTTGGCATCTCATCTCTTGGGTCACGACCCGGTTTTTCCAACTCTCTTACGATATCGTCAAAGGTTGCTTTTCCTATTCCAAGTTGTGTGGCATCAGTCTTTGCTGCCTTTACCTTCTTTGTAATATCTCTGATTCCGCCTTTTATCTCATCTTTTGTAATTCCAAGCATTTCAAGAAGCTTGTTGGTTGCTTCATAAGATTCCGGATGAACGCTTGTAGCATCAAGCGGTTCACTTCCATCATTTATTCTAAGGAATCCGGCACACTGTTCGTAAGCCTTAGGTCCAAGCTTAGGAACCTTTAACAGCTGGCGTCTGTCCTTGAACTTCCCATTCTCCTCACGGTATTCAACTATATTTTTTGCAATAACCTTGGATATTCCCGATACATACTCAAGAAGTGATGCTGATGCCGTGTTAAGATCAACACCTACTTTATTAACGCAGTCTTCAACTACATTACCGAGTGTCTCACCGAGTTTTTTCTGGTTGCAGTCATGCTGGTACTGTCCGACACCTATGGCTTTAGGGTCAATCTTAACCAGTTCCGCCAGAGGATCCTGAAGCCTTCTTGCTATGGAAGCTGCACTTCTTTGTCCCACATCAAAGTTAGGGAATTCTTTTGACGCAAGCTCGCTTGCCGAATACACGGATGCACCTGCTTCATTAACTATTATGTACTGTACATCCTGTGGTATCTCTTTTAACAGTTCTACAATTACCTGCTCCGATTCTCTTGATGCGGTACCGTTACCCACTGATATTATCGAAATATTATATTTCTTTATTAAGTCTTTCAATATCTTTTTGGACTGCTCTATCTTCTTTTGCGGTTCTGTAGGATAGATTACCACCGTATCAAGAACTTTGCCTGTAGGATCTACAACCGCAAGCTTACAGCCGGTACGAAATGCCGGATCCCAGCCAAGAACTACTTTTCCTGCGATAGGCGGTGCCATCAAAAGCTGTACAAGATTCTTACCAAATACCTCGATAGCTCCGTCCTCAGCTTTTTGTGTGAGCTCATTTCTTATCTCACGTTCAATCGCCGGTTCAATAAGTCTTGTGTAACTGTCTGCGATTGCTTCTTTTATGGCATTTGTCGTATTAGGATTGTCTCTTATGATTATCTTCTTTTCAAGATATGCAAGTATACTTTCCACAGGTGCGTTAATACCTACTGTAAGTATCTTTTCTTTTTCACCTCTGTTAATAGCCAGTATTCTGTATCCTGCTATCTTTGCTACAGGTTCGGTAAAATCGTAATACATCTCATATACCGATTTTTCCTCTGCATCCTTTGCAACAGAACTTATTGTTCCTTCTTTAAAAGTCTTATTTCTTATATATGTTCTGTAAGAAGCATCGTCCGAAATCATTTCTGCAATTATATCTTTTGCTCCGTCTATCGCATCTGTGGCAGTAGCAACTCCTTTTTCTTCATCTAAAAACGCTGCTGCTTCCACCTCTAATGTCTTAGATGTCATCTGCAGAAGAATTAAATTGGCAAGTGGCTCAAGTCCCTTTTCTTTTGCAATCATCGCTCTCGTTCTTCTCTTAGGACGGAATGGTCTGTACAAATCATCCACCGCCACCATTGTCATGGCTTCTTCGATTTGTTTTTCAAGTTCAGGGGTAAGCTTATCCTGCTCCCCTATACTTGCTATAACCTGTTCCTTCTTTTCCTGCAGATTTCTAAGGTAAGTAAGTCTCTCATCAAATTTTCTTAATACTTCATCATTAAGAGATCCTGTTACCTCTTTTCTGTATCTTGCTATGAATGGAATTGTACATCCTTCATCTATAAGTCCAATTGTTGCCGTAACCTGGGAAGGTTTAATCTCTAATTCCTGTGCTATTATACCTACAATATCCACTTTGATTCCTCCGTAAATGATTTGGTTATTTCCCATGTTTCCATATCATTTTATTATAAATGAACCACAATAATTAGTAAATAACTAAATATAATATAAATGTCATTGAAATACCATTTCACGCCGTCTTTTGATTGTAAAATGTGCATTTTGATGTTATAATATTAAGTACACGTAAAGGAGGTGTCGACAAATGAATATAAGTAATCTTAAATTGACAAATTCATTATCCTCTTCCTTGTCCGAGACAACCTACAAACCCCCGGTTACACCGGTCGCAAAAGTTAACAAGGTTGAACAAGGCGAAGTAAACAGACTCTTATCCGACTACAAGACAATGATGAATTCATCCTACACTAAGGCGTATTCATCCACAGAGGCTCTTAAGTACAATGAGAACAATCCTTACGAGGCCTCAAGAAAAACTATTGACTATTCTATTGTCAGCGGCATGAATTTTGATGCCAGCATATAAAAAACCGGTTACATTATCTTTGCAACCGGTTTTTTTATGTTATTTTTTAGTCTATGATTCTATTCTTATTACTTTCTTTTCTTCCCTTTCGGCCTGTTCTTTAAGCAGCATGCTTCGTGGCTTAATTACCATGCTTTTTTCCATCTTAAGGATCCTCAAAAGAGCATATACAACTATAACAATATAGATAATATCAAATATAACTGTCACGGCATCCCCTGCATAATGGCCAGCTACATCTGTTCCAAACTTCGAAATAAACATAACCGCAAAAGCTATGCATGCCAAAAGCTTTTCTTTGTTATTTACCATGCCATAAAGAATTAACTGTGCAGCCATTGCACATGCAAGTATCGATGTCGTCACTGTCAACGCCACTGCAATACCTGACATAAAAGACTGCGAGGTTATTTTTTCAAAAAGTGCAGCTCCTTGCCCTTCGTGGAATTTATCCGTTATACCCTGCGTTCTTATCTCAAATGCGTTAACAAGCATAATATAATATGATATACCGGTTCCGGCAACTGCTTCAACACTTCCAAAGCCTACCGCAATCGTAAATGCTCTGTTAAAATTGAGCCCTTCACTCTTGATAAAAGCAAATAATATACAAAGCAGTGCTATGCACAAAACTCCTGCAATAACATCATTTATCGTAAGTCTTAGTATATACGGCAGGTTATCATAGCCCTTTATGTTATCAAAAGTAAATACAACAAAAGACTGTGCAAAGATTGTAACTGCTCTTGCAATTATACCGAAGATAAGCATATATATAATCCTTTTTGCCCTTCGAAATACCAAAAGCCAGGTAAGAAGAGCAAAAGGAATAAAGAAACATGCGGTAATCGCTATTAAAATTCCGGCAATAACGCTGTTAGATATCATATTACTCGCCTAACTGGAATTTCTCATGAACTGCGTTAGCTGCTCTTTCAACATCTTTAAGATCAACAATAACTGTAACTCTTATCTCTGATGTTGCAATGAGCTTGATGTTGATGTTCTCATCATATAATGCTTCGAACATCTTAGCAGCTACACCAGGGTTAGTCATCATACCTGCACCTACGATAGATACCTTTGCAACATTTTTCTCTACATCGATACTCTGGCACTTAAGGCTTCCCTCTCCGTGTCTCTTAACAATCTCAACAGCCTCATCACAATCATCTGCTGTTACTGAGAATGTGATATCCTTTGTTCCGTCACGTCCTACTGACTGAAGAATAACGTCTACGTTTATATTGTGATTTGCAAGGTGGTTGAATAACTTGAATGCAACACCCGGCTGATCCTGTAATCCGATAACTGCAATACGAGCAACATTTTTATCTACTGCAACACCACTAACTAACATCTTTTCCATCTTAACTTCCTCCTTAACGACTGTTCCTTCTGAATTGTTTAAGCTAGAACGTACTACAAGCTGTACGCCATATTTCTTTGCCATTTCAACTGATCTGTTGTGTAATACACCTGCTCCGAGTGTTGCAAGGTCAAGCATCTCATCATATGTTATAGCTGAAAGCTTTCTTGCATTCTTAACTACTCTAGGGTCTGCTGTGTATACACCATCAACGTCTGTGTAAATCTCACATGCGTCTGCATGAAGTGCTGCAGCAAGTGCAACTGCTGTTGTATCAGAACCGCCACGTCCAAGTGTGGTATAATCATCAAATTTATTAATTCCCTGAAAACCTGTTATTACAACAATCTTTCTGTTCTCAAGTTCTGCATGGATTCTTTCAGTATCAATTCTCTTAAGTCTTGAGTTACCATATACACTTGTTGTATGCATTGCAACCTGGAATGCATTAAGTGATACTGCAGGAACTCCAAGTGCATCCATTGCCATTGCCATAAGTGCAACAGATGTCTGCTCTCCAGTTGTAAGGAGCATATCAAGTTCTCTCTTTGATGCCTTAGGATTAATATCCTTAGCCATGTCAAGGAGTACGTCTGTCTGCTTTCCCATTGCTGAAAGTACAACAACTACCTGATGTCCTTTTTTGTAATCTTCGATACATCTCTTTGCAACATTAAAGATTCTTTCTTTGTTTGCCACGGAAGTTCCGCCAAACTTTTTAACAATTAACATTTTAACAACCTTTCCGCGAAATCTCGCTTAATAATTTTACCATTTGATATATTGTATCTATTTAACTCTGATACGGTTAATATAATTCGGGAAGCTGCTTATTGCAGTCTCGAAATCTTTTTCACTTATGCATCCTGTTATAAAAGCATACTCTCCTGATACCTGGCTGCACTCAACAGTTTCAACCTCGCCAAAAGCTGCTTTTACATTGTCTTTTATCTTAGCATCATCACCTGAAAGTCTTACAAAGAATCTTGAAGTCATATCATCAGCTTTCTTAAGTTCAAGTTTCTCTTCATCCCAGACAACTTTGATATTGTCATTAAGGTGCTTTGCTTCATCTATAATATCTGCAACAACTGCACTTGCTGTAGGAAGCTTACCTGCTCCCTTACCGTAGAACATAACGGTATCAAGTGTGTTACCTGTAACCGCAATTGCATTAAATACATCATTTACAAAGAAAAGAGGTGAATCGCTTCCGATGATGAAAGGTGCAACCATTGCGCTTACGCTTCCATTATCATCTTTTTTAGCATTACCGATAAGTTTAATAACTTTACCCATTGACTTTGCATACATAATATCAATATCTGTTATCTTTGTAATTCCTTCTGTCTTGATATCTTCAAAATCAACCTGTTTTCCAAAGGCTAAAGATGATAATATTGCTATCTTTCTGCATGCATCGTATCCTTCAACGTCAGCTTCAGGATTTCTCTCTGCATATCCTTTGTCCTGTGCATCCTTAAGAACGCTGTCAAAATCAAGTCCTTCGCATGTCATCTTTGTGAGGATATAGTTTGTTGTTCCGTTAAGGATTCCTGATACCTCAACAATCTGCTCAGGTGTAAGGCTCTCATTAAATGGTCTTATTACAGGTATACCGCCACCTACACTTGCTTCAAAAAGGAAGTTTAAGTTTCTCTCTTTTGCCATTGCAAGTAACTGCGCTCCATGCTTTGCAACAAGCTCCTTATTAGATGTGCAGAAGCTCTTGCCGCTCTCTAATGCTTTCTTTGCAAATGTGTATGCAGGCTCAACACCACCCATTGCCTCAGCTACTATTGCAACCTCAGGGTCATTTAATATAGTATCAAAATCATGTACAAGAACTTTCTCCACAGGATCTCCAGGGAAATCTCTTAAATCAAGTACATATTTTACGTTGATGTCATCTCCAACCTTAACGCTTATGCTCTTAGCGTTAGTATTTAAAACCTCAAATATTCCGGATCCTACTGTTCCGTAACCTAAAATAGCTATGTTAATCATCGCTGCCTCCTAAATATTTATTCACTTGCTAATATTTTGAGATAGTGTATTCCACTCATCGCTCTTATGGTGTCAATCAAAAGACCTATTCCTTCTGATTCAGAATTAATCTCCACGCTCAAAGTTACCATTGCAATGTTATTGACAGGTATACTCTGATGGATAGTTAAAATATTAAAGCCATCCTGCGCCACAGTTCCAAGCACATTGGACAGCAGACCTGGCTTATCATCCATCTGAATCATAAATGTAATTGTTCTTCCTCTTGTATTATTTCTAAAAGGCTCAATATCATCCTTGTACTTGTAAAAGGAACTTCTGCTTATGCCTAAAGCCTGTGTTGCTTCCTGCACGGTCAGAACCTTCTCCGAGTCAAGCAGATGCTTAGCCTCTACTACCTTAAGTAAAACCTCCGGCAGCGCCTCTTTTTTTACCAGATAAAACTGTTCTTCTGACTGCATTACTTAATCCTCGAATCTACAAATCGTCATTACTACGCCTTGCACAATTAACATGTTTGTGTGTAGCATACATTTGTTTGTGCACAAAAGATATTAGCACACTTATTTTATTATTGCAAGACTAAATATCCGGTAATGAAAATAAAACTTTATATTCATATAAAAAATCGGGATACACTGCCTTATGTATCCCAATTATCTTTACTTATTTAATTATATATTCATGTTCATCACACATCTTCCACCATGACTGCGATATCTTCCATCTCCTCATCGCTTACAATCGCATCAACATTAAGCAGAATTATTATTTTCTTATTTACACAGGCAACCCTGTCTATATAAGCTGTATCTTCATTACGGACAATTCTTGGTGTATTAAATATCTGGCTATCTTTAATCTCCATAATCTCTTCAACCCTGTCCACAAGGAATCCAATCTCCATATCTTTTGAAGCCGCTATAATAAGCTTCTGTGGTTCCTCATCCTTTTGTGTTATCTCATAATCATCCATGTTAAACTTGCGTCTCAGACTATATATTGGAATAACACTGTCTCTTAAATGCATAATTCCAAGCACACATTCCTGTGAATTAGGAACAGGCACAATATTATTTGCATTTTCAATCTCGTGAACTTTTAATATGTCTATTCCATATTGTTCGTTACCAATCTTAAAAATAATCTGCTTTGTGTCCATAATTACTCCTCCGTGTTATCCGCGTGAGTCCATTTCAGATACTGTGTAATAAACAAATCAATATTTCCATCAAGAACTGCGCCTACATTACTGCTCTCTGCGCCGGTTCTGTGGTCCTTTACCATAGTGTATGGTTGCATTACGTAAGATCTTATCTGGCTTCCCCAGCCGTTATCCTTAACATCTCCACGTATTCCCTGCTCCTTCAGCCTGTTTTCTTCCTGTTTTAACATATACAGTTTTGCTTTGAGCATCTGCATTGCCTTATCTTTGTTCATGTGCTGTGAACGCTCATTCTGGCACTGAACAACTATACCTGTAGGGAAGTGGGTAATTCTTATTGCCGATGAGGTTTTGTTAATGTGCTGTCCACCCGCACCGCTTGATCTGTAAGTATCAATTCTGATATCTTCATCATTAATTTCAATATCAACATCTTCCTCAATATCAGGCATCACATCACATGACACAAATGATGTCTGTCTCTTACCTGCTGCATTAAACGGCGAGATTCGAACAAGTCTGTGAACGCCGTGTTCTGATTTAAGATAACCATATGCATTGGCTCCGTCTATCTCGATGGTAATCGATTTGTATCCGGCTTCTTCTCCGTCAAGATAATCTATTACCTGTGTTGAAAAGCCTCTTTTATCAGCCCATCTTAAATACATTCGTGAGAGCATCGCCGCCCAGTCGCAGCTTTCCGTTCCACCTGCACCTGCATGAAGTGTAAGTATTGCCTTACATCCATCATACTCGTCACTAAGCAGAGTTGCAATGTGCATTTCCTCTAATTTCTTAACGAAATCTTCTATCTCTTCTTCAATCTCAGGAATCAGGCTCTCATCATTTTCTTCATATCCCATCTCAATAAGAGTCTGTATATCAGCGTACTGTCCTTCAAGATTTTTAAAAGACTCCACTGTCCCTTTTAATGTATTAATCTCTTTCATAAGAGCAGAGGATTCATCTGCATTATCCCAGAATCCCGGCTGCTCCATGTTAATCTCTATTTCTTCTATTCTTTCACTTTTACCTGCCAGGTCAAAGTGAATCCCTCAATTCTATTAAAGTTTTTTCACGTTCAGCAAGCTCTGTCTTAAACTGATCGAGTTCAACCATAATATCACCTCTTTCAATATTAGATTTTGCTGTCTATTTTTTATTTCCCACAACAGAATTTATACTTTTTACCGCTTCCGCATGGGCAAAGGTCATTTGGCTGGACTTTCTTTGTTGCTCTCTTTACAGGTCCTGCTTTTACAGTATCATCTTTATTGGTTCCTGTTACCTTTGCAACCTGCTCACGCTCAACCTTCTGCTCTATCTTAACATGCATAAGTGCTTTTACCGTATCTTCTGAAATGGCATCTATCATTGAGTCAAACATATTAAATGCTGCAAATTTGTACTCAACCTTAGGGTCTCTCTGACCGTATGCCTGAAGACCGATACCCTGACGGAGCTGATCCATATCATCAATGTGATCCATCCACTTTCTATCAATGACCTTAAGAAGCATAACTCTCTCAACTTCTCTGATATGCTCAGGCTCAGGGAACTCAGCTTCCTTGTTACCGTAAATCTTAACTGCTTCTTCCTTGAGCATCTGGATTAATTCATTTTTCTTTAATCCTTCAACCTTCTGTGGAGTTATCTTTTCAAAAGGAATAATAGGAAGTAACAGATTGTTAAGTTCTTCTATATCCCATTCCTGTGTAGGCTCATCATCTCTGATTATTGCTGATACATTATTCTCTACAACATCATTAATCATCTTGTAGATTGTATCTCTCATGCTCTCGCCGTCAAGAACTCTTCTTCTCTCAGCGTAAATAACTTCTCTTTGCTCGTTATTAACCTGATCGTATTCAAGAAGATTTTTACGAATACCAAAGTTGTTCGCCTCAATCTTCATCTGTGCTTTCTCAATGGCATTGCTGAGCATCTTGTGTTCTATCTGCTCTCCCTCTTCGATTCCAAGGCTGTTGAATATACCCATGAGTCTCTCAGAACCGAATAATCTCATAAGATTATCTTCAAGGGAAATGAAGAATCTTGATTCACCCGGATCACCCTGACGTCCGGCACGTCCACGAAGCTGGTTATCGATACGACGTGACTCATGTCTTTCAGTACCTATTATCTTAAGACCGCCTAATTCCTTAACACCTTCGCCAAGCTTAATATCGGTACCACGTCCTGCCATGTTAGTAGCGATTGTTACCGCATCTTTTTGTCCTGCATCTGCTACAATCTCAGCCTCAAGTTCATGGAACTTAGCGTTAAGTACTTTATGAGGTACACCTTTCTTTCTGAGTGCTTCACTTAATTCCTCAGATGAATCAATCGTGATTGTACCTACTAAGACCGGCTGACCTTTCTCGTGTGCTTTTTCAATCTCAGATACGATTGCGTTAATCTTTTCTTTCTTAGTCTTGTATACGGCATCATTTAAATCAACTCTTGCTACAGGCTTATTAGTAGGAACAACTACAACGTCCATTCCGTAGATTTCCCTGAACTCGTTCTCCTCTGTAAGGGCTGTACCTGTCATACCGCACTTCTTGTCATATTTGTTAAAGAAGTTCTGGAATGTAATTGTTGCAAGAGTCTTGCTCTCTCTTTTAACTTTAACTCTTTCTTTTGCCTCAATAGCCTGATGAAGACCGTCTGAATATCTTCTACCTGGCATAATACGTCCTGTAAATTCATCTACGATAAGTACTTCATCATCTTTTACAACGTAATCCTTATCCTTGAACATAAGGTAATTAGCTCTAAGTGCAAGATCCATATTGTGCTGAAGCTCAAGATTATCTGCATCAGAGAAGTTAGGAATCTTGAAGAACTGCTCAACCTTTCTGATACCGTCAGCTGTAAGTGTTACATTTCTATCTTTCTCATTAACGATAAAGTCACCTGTCTCCTCGATTTCTTCACCCATGATGGCTGCCATCTTAGAAAACTCTGCACTAGCCTCACCTTTGATTAACTGTCTTGCAATTATATCGCAGGCTTCATAAAGCTTAGTTGACTTTCCGCTCTGTCCGGAAATGATAAGTGGTGTTCTTGCCTCGTCGATAAGAACTGAATCCACCTCATCGATTACCGCATAATGAAGCGAACGCATAACTAACTGCTCTTTATAAATAACCATGTTATCTCTTAAGTAATCAAAACCGAATTCATTATTGGTTCCGTATGTGATATCACAGTTATATGCTTTTCTTCTCTCGTCATTCTCCATGCTGTTAAGGATACATCCGACAGTAAGTCCAAGGAATTCATGAACTTTACCCATCCACTCCGCATCTCTCTTTGCAAGGTAATCGTTAACTGTTACTATATGTACACCTTTTCCTTCAAGAGCATTAAGATATGCCGGCAATGTAGAAACAAGTGTCTTACCTTCACCGGTTCTCATCTCAGTGATTCGGCCCTGATGAAGAATAATTCCACCGATAAGCTGAACTCTGTAATGTCTCATTCCAAGCACACGCTTTGCTGCTTCTCTTACTGTTGCGTATGCTTCAGGAAGAATATCATCAAGTGTCTCTCCCTGTTCAAGTCTGTTCTTAAATTCTGTAGTCTTAGCCTTAAGTTCCTCATCAGAGAGTTTCTCAAACTCAGGCTCCATAGCTTCAATTTTATCTACTATAGGATAGATTCTTTTTAATTCTCTTTCACTATGTGTTCCAAATATCTTTTCTATTACTGACATAAAGTTACCTCCACCTGTGACCATTTTATAAAATGACACAATTAGTATTGTAACATTTGTTAGTCAAGTATTCAACATGTTTATCCAAAAGCATAAAAAAAACTGCATGCCTTACAGTAAGTCTGTATGACATGCAGTTATCGTTATCTTTTTGTTATAAACCCACCAAATAAATACATATTAGAATTCCGGTTCAATCACACCGTATGTATTGCCTTTTCTCTTGTATACTACATTAACTTCATCAGTCTCTGAGTTTCTGAATACAAAGAAATCATGTCCTAAAAGTTCCATCTGAACACAAGCTTCTTCAGCATCCATAGGCTTCATTGCAAATCTCTTGGTTCTGATAATCTTAACAGGCTCGTCTTCATCAATCTCATCCTCGATAAATTCAGGTGTGAAACCTCCTGACTGCTTCTTGTCGATTATCTTGTTCTTATAACGTCTTAACTGTCTTTCGATAATCTCTTCTACAAGATCAATTGAAACATACATATCGCTGCTAACCTGTTCAGCTCTTATGATATTGCCCTTCATTGGAATCGTTACTTCTATCTTCTGTCTCTCCTTCTCAACACTCATAGTAACAATTATCTCGGTAGATTCTTTAAAATACCTTGAAAGCTTCCCAATCTTTTCTTGTACCGCATCACGTAAACCCTCCGTAACCTCAATATTCTTACCGCTGATTATAAACTTCATGATACCCAACTCCTTTATGTTTTCTTTAGACACACATAACTGAATATCTATGAAAACATTATACCATATCGCACGTTTTTTTCAACTTATTTTGTATAGGTTTTACTTTTAGTCAGTCAACTCCAGCCTAATTGTCTGCATTTTCGTCGAATTGTTTCAAAATGACGCAATATTTAGCCGTCAACACATTTTGAGGCCATTTATCATTTTTATCACAAACCACAAAACAACTGTTCATCTTTTATAGTACCTATTTTTACTCCACATTTCTGTGGATAATGTTGATAACTTCGTGTATAACTTAAATACACGGGCATTTTCCGACCTTTTTTATCAACTTTGCCACTCAATTAACCATTTTATCCACAAAAAAAATATAGGACTCTCGTCCTATATTATACAAATTAATTTGTGCAAATTGCATATCATTTTCTACGTCAAGCAACAACAGACATTTTTTATTGTCTTATTTCATAT
Source organism: uncultured Lachnospiraceae bacterium (assembly GCA_902766825.1). GTDB lineage: Bacteria > Bacillota > Clostridia > Lachnospirales > Lachnospiraceae > CACXFB01. Next base: position 145,929 of record CACXFB010000022.1, on the reverse strand, counting down.
CTAATTACATAGTATATATCATATTTTGTATTTATTTTTCTGACAATTCAATCAATTAATCATTATGCAAAGTTAAGTTTTAAAGATCGTATCCAAAATCCTCTTCGCCGCTAAGTTTCTTGCCGTAACTGTCAATCTTAGATGCAAGGAATTGAGCAAGACCCACGAATTCTGCGCCATAACTTGTCTGATTATCATCAACAGGGTTGATTCTTATAATCTTTATTACCGCCCTAAAAAAATCATCTTCACCAAGTCTTATCGTTGCATCAAAATAATAATCCATTGGAAGCTTTGCATCGCTCACAAATCCGATTCCGGTCTTAGAGATATCCGTAACACAAATATCTGCACTAATGCCGTTAATAAAGATATTATCCTGCTTATATAATTTATTAACCTCCAGTTCCAGATCAATCGGAAGCCTTTTTGTTCTTCTTCTTTCATACGAATTTTCCATTATACAATACCTCACTTTAAACATTCTAAAAAATAAAGACCGGCACTTAGTACCAGTCTTTATTGTAATGGTTTATCATTATCCCAGTCAACTACTAGTTTATTATTCTTCTTGCACAATATGGTGTACGATAATTGTATGAAGAAATCTTAATACCATCTCTTTCATTACTTGCATGTACTATCTGTCCACCACCTATATACATAGCAACATGTCCGATTTCTCCAGATGAGTTAGTATAGAATAACAAATCACCCGGCTGAAGTGAACCTTCAGATGCTGTAACTGCTGTTCCATACGCAGCCTGTGAACCTGAATGGTGTGGAAGTGAGTATCCAAATGCAGCATATACTGACATTGTAAATCCTGAACAGTCTGTTCCGTTAGTAAGACTTGTTCCACCATATACATATCTGTTACCTACAAAGTTAAGTGCATAATTTGCTACATCAGAACCTGTTGAACCAGAAGCTGTTGTTTCCTGTGATGTTGATTCTTCTGAAGTTGATTCTTCTGAAGTTGTCTCCTGCGAAGTTGTCTCTTTCTTTGATTCAGACTGTGTAGACTCTGTCTTTGTTGAAGACTCCTTCTTCTCCTCCTTCTTAGAAGCCTCTGCTGCAGCTTCCTGCTGTTCCTTAAGCTTTCTTTCCTGCTCTTCCTGTGCACGTCTTGCAGCTTCTTCTCTTTCCTGTTCAGCCTTTTCTTCTTCAATAGATACGGCTTTCTGGAACTTAACGCTTATATCTACGTATTCCTTGGCTACAAATCCTTCGATATCTCCGTCATCAAGAGAAATCTTAACCCACTTAGCGTATTCTTTAACAACTTCATACGATTCGCCTACAGGAATCTGTGTAAGGATAGTAGCGTCTGTACTTGTCTTAGTTCTCACATTAAGAGTTGTTGTGTTAACTGTTGCATACTTTGTTCCAAACTTGTCAACAAGCTCGTCCACATCAAATCCGATTGCAAGATATTCTTTCTTGATGTATCCCTTTACATTACCGGACTCAATCTTTGTCCATTCACCATCTTCCTCCTTGATGTTGTTCTCAAGAATTGTAGCGGCACATCCTCTGTAAAGCTTACCAACTATCTCACTGTCCGTATTGCTCTCGCTTCTTACATTAACATAATCATCAGCGATTGATATTCCGACATTCTCATACTCAGACTTCTTTTCCTCTTTTTTTTCTTCCTTCTTGTCTGAGTTAGCTTTCTTCTTTTCTTCTTTTTTATCTTTAGCCTTGGCTGCTGTTTCTTTCTTGTCAGCCTCCTTAGCTTTATTAGCATCCTCTGCCTCTTCCGATGTTGTATTAGAGATTATATTGTCCATCTCCATTACATATAAATCCGTTCCACCGGCGCTTATAAGGTTGTCCACTGATATATCAAGTCCTGCGATAGCTCTGTCACTGTCAAGGCTGATAGAATCACTACCTTTAACACCAACAGGTACGAACTGAGTCACTACCACAGCTGAAAGTGTAACCGCACATAACGTCGATTTCATCATCAGATTCTTTCTCACGATATCCCTCCATACTACATATATATATTCATCTAATCAATTGTTACAAAATTATTAACTAATCATGACACATTATATAATCAACACAGCAATATGTCAAGGGTTACGTAAAAATTTAGACTACAGCAGTTGAATACTGTAGTCTAAATTTATATTTCTTATTCCATTCTCCATATGTCCTATTATTATAATCCAACCTGAACAAGAACCATTACAATAACACATATTCCCATAGACACAATCAAAGGCGTAGTAATCATATCCGGTTGTTCCTGCCTAATTACATCCGTATCAACTCTATTATTTACATCTTCGCTGATTGCCTTTCTTTTGAAAATACTTTTGAAATATTCCATACGATCCTCTGTAAGAAGTATCTGAATGAATATAACAAACGCAAAAATTCCTGTTATGGTAGCTATTATACCCAGTGAAACTACCGCCTGTTGCATCTGTGTCAGATTATTCATAAAAGCAAATGGTCCTGTAAAGCCCTGAACACCTTCAGAGCTGTTTAAATCAACCTGTACCTCGCTCACACTTACAGAAGCTTTACTTATCTTATCAGCATAAAATGAAATAAGTGTTGCACTGCCATTTATCATAAAGTGCATCATCATCGAAGCTGTAATTGATCCAGTAGCTTCGACCATAAGTGCAAAAACAAATCCTCCTACTGCCGCATACATAAACTGATTGAAATTCATGTGCAAAAGTCCAAACAGTAATGCCGAAAGAAACATTGCCTTAAGTGGATTAATTCGGCTGTATTCGTTATAAAACACACCCCTGTATATTGTCTCTTCAAATATGCAAGGTATAAGAGCCACAACAATTATAGATGAAATTAAGGAATGACTGCCTACTATATTAGTTACTTCACCGGCAATCACATTATCCACAAACAACATAGAAAGTGCATTGATAAAACTTACAACAGGAATAAAAAACAATCCGAATGCCGCTATAAGAAAATAAGTTTTAATCTTTAATCTTCTGATGCGCAAGTGTTTGAAAAAATATTCCCTGTTTTTCATTATAAAAATAAATGATGGTAAAAATAAAAGTATCTGGGACAAAACAATCATCTGGAATGACTGGTTCAAATAATTAGCCAGTATCGTCCCATATGCTTTTGTACCAATTTCTTTACAAATACCATTTATTATTAAGCATCCCAAAGATATTACACGTCTTGCAAAAATAGATACCAATACAGTAGCAAGAAATGTTATATTAACTTTATTTACTCTGAACTCTTCATTTTCCATTAATCGTCCACCACACTTTCAGTAAGACTTCTATTATAATTATTTATATGCAATTGCCTCAATCTCAATAAGAACATCCTTTGGAAGTCTTGCTACTTCAACACATGATCTTGCAGGACAATCCTTTTTAAAGAAGCTTGAATACACTTCATTAACCTTTGCAAAATCATTCATGTCCTTGATAAATACAGTTGTCTTTATTACTTTGTCAACATCTGAACCTGATTCACTAAGAAGTGCTGCAAGATTACCGATTGCCTGCTTTGCCTGCTCCTCTATGCTTCCTGTTACAAGTTCTCCTGTTGCAGGGTTGATAGGAATCATTCCTGATGTAAATATCATTCCGTTAAATTCTACAGCCTGTGAGTATGGTCCTATAGCTGCAGGTGCCTTTGTTGTACTTATTATTGTCTTCATATCCATAATTCTCCTTTCGTGTAACTTTTTTCAGAATTACATTATTTTTTTATCGTGTTACAATATGCTCTTACATTATATTTACTTTTTTCAATTATTGCAACCCATTTTTTATACTTTAATCTTTTTCTCGCTAAAAAATTCATACACTGCCAAAGCTGCCTTCATGTCCATCGTCGGTGTTGCTGCCAGTTCCTCTACACTTGCAGCTTTTATCTCCTCAATGCTTCGGTATTTTACCATAAGGGCTTTTCTTCGCTTTTCACCGATTCCCGGTATATCATCAAGAACTGAATGAACCTGTCCCTTGCTTCTTAACTGTCTGTGATATTCAATGGCAAATCTGTGAGTCTCATCCTGAATTCTCGTAATAAGCCTGAACTCTTCACTACCGGCCTTAATCGGAAGTTCCCTGTCGTCAAAATACAGACCTCTGGTTCGGTGATGATCATCTTTAACCATTCCGCACACAGGAATGTTAAGTCCAAGTTCACTTAACACCTGGGACGCCACATTTACCTGACCTTTTCCTCCGTCCATAAAAATAATATCCGGCAGTCTTGTAAAACTTCCCGTGCTTTCATCAAAGCCTTTTTCTCTTAGTTCTTCTTTTTCCTGCATGGCATGAGTAAATCTTCTTGTAAGCACTTCATACATGCTGGCATAATCATCCGGTCCGTTAACCGTCTTTATCTTAAACTTTCTGTAATCGCTCTTTTTAGGTTTTCCGTCCTCAAATACAACCATCGAACCAACGGACTGGAAACCGCTTATGTTGGATATATCAAATGATTCCACTCTGTGCAGATCTGCAAGTTCAAGAATCTCACTAAGTCCTTCCATTGCACCGATAGTTGAGCGTTCCTCTTTTCTTAACTTTTCGGCATCCTTTTCAAGAACCAGCCGTGCATTGCTGCACGCAAGCTCCACCATTTTCTCCTTCTCGCCTTTCTTTGGAACAACTATCGATACTTTACCGCCTCTTATTTTTCCAAGCCACTCCTCAAGCAGATTAATGTCTTCAACTTCTGTATGAAGCATTAACTTTCTTGGTATAAAAGGTGTTCCGGAATAATACTGCTTTATAAAACTTTCTATAACAAACTGTTCTTTCAATTCATCTTCACTTGTCATATGAAAATGATCTCTTCCAAGAAGTCTTCCGTTTCTTATAAAGAAGACACATATAACAGCTTCATAATCAAGATACTCCGAGTCTCCTTTTTTAACCGCGCAGCCTATAACATCTCTGTCATCAAGATCGTTATTATCATTAATCTTTTGTCTTGTCGCGATGTGATTAACACTTTCAATCAGATCTCTTGTAACCGCTGCCTCCTCAAACTTCCACTGCGCGGCCTCATCCTTCATCTTATCGTTAAGCATTTTTAATACAGGTGCAAAATCACCTGATAAAAACTGCGTAACCTTATCAATGCTTTCCTTGTATTCTTCTTTAGAAATATATCCCATACAGGGAGCTTTGCATTGTCCTATGTGATAATTAAGACACGGTCTTGTCTTTCCTATATCCTGTGGAAGCTTTTTTGAGCAGGTTCTTATCTTATAAATCTTACCAAGCAATTCTATCGTATCTTTTACGGCGCCACTGCTTGTATACGGACCATAATACTTGGATTTATCCTTTCCCATTCTTCTTGCAAAGACAACTCTCGGATATGGTTCGTTAACAGTAACCTTTATATATGGGTAGCTTTTATCATCTTTAAGCATAGTATTGTATTTTGGCCTGTGCTCTTTGATAAGGTTACATTCAAGCACCAGCGCTTCTAACTCTGAGTCGGTTACAATGTATTCAAAATATGCCACATTGCTTACCATCTTTTTTATCTTTTCAGAATGCTTGGTACTACTCCTGAAATACTGCCTTACTCTGTTCTTTAAAGAGATAGCTTTTCCTACATATATTATGTTATCTTTACTGTCATGCATTATATATACCCCGGGGCTTCCCGGAAGCTTTTTCAATTCATCTTCAATAACAAACATAATGTTCTCCCTGTTCACATAACGTTTAAAGGGACAAAAGCAAACATGTCATGAATGCTTTTTGTCCCTTTTTGTTGTCTATAAATCAAGTATATCTTTATCTTCGTCCGGCTGTATACCGGTTATTTCCCTGTATATATCCATAAACTGTTTTCCGGTAATAGTCTCATGTTCGTAAAGATATTTTGCAAGGCTGTCAAGCACCACCTTATTTTCTGTCATAATCTGAACCGCCTTTTTATAGCAGTCATCTATTATCTTATGAACTTCCTCGTCAATCATGCTTGCTGTCTCATCACCACAGTTAAGAACAGGTCTTCCGCTAAGATACTTATCCTCAACTGTCTCAAGACCCATAAGTCCGAATCTTTCAGACATACCAAGCCTTGTTACCATGGCTCTTGCAATGTTTGTTGCCTGCTCGATATCATTAGCCGCACCACCTGTAACAGAGTTAAATACAACTTCTTCTGCAGCACGTCCTCCCATGAGTCCGACAATTCTTGCAATAAGCTCTTCCTTTGATTCTAACTGTTTTTCCTCCTCAGGGAAAAGCATTACATAACCAAGAGAACCCTTTGTTCTTGGGATAATAGTTATCTTCTGGACAGGTTCTGAGTTCTTCTCAATACATGCCACAAGAGCATGTCCGCACTCGTGATAAGCAACAATCTTCTTTTCCTTGTCACTCAAAATCTTATCTTTCTTTTCCTTACCTGCTATGACAACTTCAACAGCTTCAAACAAATCTGCCTGATTAACAAACTTACGTCCGTCCTTAACTGCCATAATGGCTGCCTCGTTAATCATATTGGCAAGATCAGCACCTACCGCACCGCTTGTTGCAAGCGCAATTTCCTTAAGGTCAACCGATTCGTCAAGATTAACGTCCTTTGAATGAACCTTAAGGACATCTATTCTTCCGTTCAAATCAGGCTTTTCAACAATAATTCTTCTGTCAAAACGTCCCGGTCTTAAAAGTGCCTTATCTAATATCTCAGGTCTGTTGGTTGCAGCTAATACTACAAGACCTTTTGATGTATCAAAACCATCCATCTCTGAAAGGAGCTGGTTAAGAGTCTGCTCTCTCTCATCATTGCCACCGCCGTAACGGTTATCTCTGCTCTTACCTATCGCATCTATCTCATCTATAAATATGATACATGGTGCCATCTGCTGAGCCTGTTTGAAAAGGTCTCTTACACGTGATGCACCTACACCGACAAACATCTCAACAAAATCAGAACCTGACAGTGAGAAAAACGGTACCTCGGCCTCACCTGCAACTGCCTTTGCAAGAAGAGTCTTACCTGTTCCCGGAGGTCCTACAAGCAAAGCACCTCTTGGAAGCTTTGCTCCAATCTCAGAATATTTCTCAGGATTATGAAGAAAATCAACTATCTCAAGCATAGATTCCTTAGCTTCTTCCTGACCTGCAACATCCGCAAATGTTACCCCTGTCTTTTTCTCCACATAAACCTTGGCATTGCTCTTGCCGACTCCCATCATTCCGCCTTTTGCAATCATGCGGTAGAATATCGCCATAACAATAGCTATAAGAACAAACGGCATAACCCATGTTTCAAAAAACTCTATTATACTGTTGGTAGTCTCCTGCACCTCTCTTTTATAGGAAACTCCGGCAGCTTCAAGTCTGTCGATAAGAGTACCGTCACTTAAAAATCCTGTGTAGTACTTAACCTCCATACCTTCTTCTGGCTGCTCTACAGGTTTAATCTCTATTCGGTCATTAGTTATGAGAACCTCTTCAATCTCATCATCCTCAAGCATCTCTATAAATTCATCATAACTTACCTCAATATTGGTATTCTCCTGAATCTTGTCCTGTATCCATATGATTGTCATAACCACACTGCACGCTAACACAAGACATATAATCATTGCAAATCTGTTGTATTTTTTATTCTTGTCACTATTGCCATTGTCACCCTTAGGTGAATTATTATTCTCTTCCATAATTAATACCCACTGTTTTCCTTTCCACTTTTCATAAGAACACTCTTAAAAAAAGTTAGTCTAAATTATTATAATGTTATGTTTCCCATAAATCAACCAAATACAATATTAAAAATAGATTAACATACTATCTGATTAATTGACACACCATAACCCATTTGCTATAATGCGGGTGTATATAGGTATTGTAACATATAGCTTTCTATCATTTTTGGTACGATAAGCTATTATTTTTAAAAAGGAGGATTATAATGGATAATCAAAACAATGAAAACATCTCAACAGATGTTAATCAGGAACCTATTGACATGACATCCGCATCAGTAAATCCTGTTAAAGCTCCTAAGAAAAAAGCTCCTATTATAATAGGTAGTGTTCTTGGTGTAGCTGCAGTCGGTGGTGTTGCAGCTGCTGCTGCGATTCATTTCAACCCATCATTAAAAGATGCTATTGAAAGAAATACATCTGATCCTAAGGAATATTTTGCAAACAAAGAGACAGAGTACATAAAAGAAAACACAAAGGCTTTGAGCGAAAACATGGAAAAAGCTTCTGAAGTGTATTCTTCTTTTGATTTTAAAGATTTTGATCTTGACAATTTTGTTATTCCTGCCGGAGCATATGATATTACAGGAACCGTATCATTTGATATGGATAAGATTTCCGACCTTGTAATGGACAACATTCCTGAGGATACAGATACAACCGGAATGACTACTGCCATGGAGATTGCAAAATCATTTAAATCCTTCTCTCTAGGCGGTAAGTTTGTCTCTAACGGAAAAGGTCTTATAAGCACAACAGGAAAGTTCACTCTTAATGACAATTCCGTTATAGATGCTCAGATTATTTTTGACACAGAAAGCAAATCTGTTTATGCTGCACTTCCAAGCATTTCAGGCAAGTTTGTTAAGTACACTGTTCCTGAAGAAATAATTGAACAGTTTAAGAGCGAATTAGAAAAATCAATGCAGCAGGTTCAGGAAAATTCCGAGGAATTTACCCAGACAAGAGATGCAATGGTTAACGCCTGCAACGTTATCGCAGATAACAGCGACAAAATTGCAGAGATAGTTGAAGACTACTACAAGATTATTGTTGACGGTGTAAAAGACGATATCGAGATGGACAAAGATGCTTCTCTTGAAATTGCCGGTTCTGAATTCTCAGTAACTGAGATGTCAACAACAATTGATTCCGATGATACTGTAGGAATAGCCAAGGATGTTCTTAACTCAGCTAAAGATGACGAGAATATTAAGAGCATTGTTTCGTCACTTGGATATGAAAATGAATTTGATAAAGCTATAGATGATGTTCTTGACGAACTTAAAGATGTTTCATCATCAGATTTTGAGGTAGAAATCACCGCATGGTCTAACAAAAAGGGTGAGATTATCGGTCACAAATTCAAGAGTGATGATGTAGAGTTTGGATATGCAGTTCTTGAGAACAAGGACGACACATACTCAAGCATCTGGTTAATCAGCCCTGAAGATCAGAAGTTCTCATTTGACTGTGTAACAGAAGGAGAAGACAGTGAGTCAGGTACAATCAGCTTCAAGATTGATACAGATGAATTATATGCTGTAATAAAGGCTGAATATGATAACTACGAAGTAGTTGATGCACAAAAGGGTCTTATTAACTTTGATGCAAAGATCACAGCAGACTTTGATTATGAAGCTCCTAAGGCTGTAGATGATGCAAAGGACGCACAGGATGAAGATGATGAACAGGGTGTTTCTTCAAACAAAGATGAAGATATTACAGTAGGATTAGAAATTCTTAAGAACACTGCAATCACACTCTCATCTAAGTGTACTGAAGATTCTTCAGAATTAACTTACGGAATTGAATACAGTGGTGATTCAATCCTTAACTTCTCAATTAAGTGTGAAAAGTTATCAGACACAACAGTAGAACTTCCTGCTGAATCAGATACAATTGTAATAACCGATAACGCTGAGGACATTTCTTCTGCAATGATCGAATATCTTACATCTGCTAACATTGTAGCTCTTAAAGACAACATCAAGAATGCAATAGACAATACCATGATTTCAACTGTTATCGACCAGTACTTTACAAAGGCAGGTCTTGATAAGTTTGATGGAACACAGAAAGCTGAAGATGTTACTGCTCTTATCACAGCCCTTGCAGGATCAAAAAATCCTGACTACGATGATAAAGCTTATGACTATGAAAATTATGATGATGACGATGATTTAGGATTATCATTTAATGATGATGAATCAGGTGAATCAGATGATGTTGATGCTGGTCTTAGTGGTAGCGATAACACCGAGGATGATGAAGATATCAACAAATTATTTAACTAATAATCTTAATACACTTATTTACGGAGCGTATGCAGCAATGCATACGCTCTTTTCATTTATTAATGTATATTCATTTTTACTAAAAACCCATAGTTTCTATAGATTGTGATAATCATTATCTATAAAAATAAAATAGGAAGTAAAAATGAGTTGCTTTTTTATATTATAAATAGTAGTATTTTAATTGCACACAGTGTTCGTGTGATAAATACATATGTTTTTTATGAATGGATTTAGGAGGACATAACATGAGCGACAAGTTAAAGGTTGGTATCCTTGGCGGTACCGGAATGGTAGGACAGAGATTTATTTCAATACTTGAAAATCACCCTTGGTTTGAGGTAGTAACAATCGCAGCAAGTCCAAGAAGTGCCGGTAAGACCTATGCAGAAGCTGTTGGTGACAGATGGAAGATGGATACTCCAATGCCTGAAGCCGTTAAAAATATTATTGTAAAGAACGTTAACGAAGTTGAAGCTGTTGCTTCTACTGTTGATTTTGTATTCAGTGCCGTTGATATGTCTAAAGAAGAGATTAAGGCAATTGAAGAGGCATATGCAAAGACTGAGACACCTGTTGTATCTAACAACAGTGCTCACAGATGGACACCTGATGTACCAATGGTAGTTCCTGAGATTAACCCGGAGCACTTTGAAGTAATCAAGTATCAGAAGCAGCGTCTTGGAACAACAAGAGGTTTCGTTGCAGTTAAGCCTAACTGCTCTATCCAGAGCTATGCACCTGCACTTACAGCACTTAAGGAATTCAAGCCAAAGGTTGTTGTGGCAACAACATATCAGGCTATTTCAGGTGCAGGTAAGACTTTCAAGGACTGGCCTGAGATGGTAGGTAACATCATTCCTTACATCGGTGGTGAAGAAGAAAAGTCTGAGCAGGAGCCATTAAGACTCTGGGGAAGCATCAAGAATGGTGTAATCGAAAAATGCGAAGATGGTCCTATAATTACATGTCAGTGTATCCGTGTACCAGTTCTTAACGGACATACTGCTGCAGTATTCGTATCATTTGAGAAGAAGCCAACCAAGGAAGAAATCATCGACAGATGGGTTAACTTCAAGGGACTTCCACAGGAACTTAACCTTCCAAGTGCACCAAAGCAGTTCATCCAGTACCTTGAGGATGACAACCGTCCACAGGTAGCATTAGATGTTGATTTCGAGAACGGTATGGGTGTTTCTATGGGTAGACTTAGAGAAGACACCGTATATGACTACAAGTTCATCGGACTTTCACACAATACTCTTCGTGGTGCAGCCGGCGGTGCTGTTCTTTGTGCAGAACTTCTTAAGGCACAGGGATACATCACAAAGAAATAATATATTTATGTATTTTTCCAAAGCAGATAATTAATTACTACTATGAGGATATATAATATGAATACAAATAATAACTGTATGATTGCCCAGTCGGGCGGGCCTACTGTAGCAATCAATGCCTCATTGGCCGGTATCATAAAAGAAGCAATAAATAATAATGCCATTGGCACCGTTTACGGTGCCATAAATGGCGTTAAGGGTCTTATGGAGGACAGGCTGTTAAATCTGTCAGATATATTCGGTGGCAATGACGAGCTTCTTAACAAGCTTACCCTTACACCTGCAATGTATCTTGGCTCATGCCGTTACAGACTTAAGACTCCTGATGTTGACAGCACAGATTACGAGCTTGTATTTAACATATTCAAAAAATATGATATCAAATACTTTCTCTATATTGGCGGTAACGATTCAATGGATACCGTTGCAAAGCTGTCAGACTACGCTAAAAAGATCAATTATGACATTAACATTATGGGTGTTCCTAAGACAATAGATAATGACCTGGCATGCACAGACCACACACCAGGATTTGGATCGGCTGCTAAGTATATTGCCACATCTATTTTGGAAATTGCCCATGACGCATATATATACAACGTAGAGAGCGTAACCATAGTTGAGATTATGGGGCGTAATGTAGGCTGGCTTACAGGTGCTGCTGCACTTGCCCGTAACAGCTACAGTGAAGCTCCTCATCTTATCTATCTTCCTGAGAGAGCATTTGATAAAGACGAATTTATTGCTTCTGTAAAAGAGCTTCTTGGCAAGCGTAAGCATGTAATAGTTGCTATATCAGAGGGAATACACGATGATAAAGGCAACTACATCAGTGCAAGTTCAGATAATGTTGACCAGTTCGGCCATGTTGCATTAAGCGGTGCAGGCAAATATCTTGAAAATCTTGTTGCCAAAGAAATCGGTTGCAAAGTTCGTTCAGTTGAGCTTAATGTTCTTCAAAGATGCGCAACACACATTTCTTCAGGAGCTGATATATCTGAATCTTTTGAGATTGGCCGTTATGCCCTTAAACAGACTGTAGAAGGACAGACAGGCAAGATGGTTACCATTAACCGCATAAGCTCTTCTCCATACGAATATGAGCTTGGAACAAAGTCTATTCACGATATTGCAAACGTTGAAAAAGGTGTTCCTCTTGAATGGATTAATGCTGAGGGCAATGATGTTCTTGAAGCGTTTTACACCTATGCAAGACCTCTTATAGAAGGCGAGAATTTTAACCTTGGTTATTGCGGTGGAATACCATCATACATGGACGTTTCACACCTATACGGATTAAAAAAATAATAAACAGATCTAATATAGTAGACGGCGGTGATTTGATAAAAGACTTATTTCTGCTCACCGGGCTTGCGCCCGAAGTTGCGCATAAATAAGTCTTTTATCAAATCACCGCCTGTTTATATAAAGAATGATATAATAAAATATAAATTAAATAATCATATAAATGGTCATCTAATTAGTCAAAGAAATATAAGCATTGATTTTTTTAGTTATGATATGACTGTACGTATTCTGTTAAGAGTCTGTCGATATCTTCATATGTGGCAATCTCATTGATTCTTCCGCGGAGTTTTGAGCTTCCTTTGTATCCTGCCGTATACCAGGCAAGATGCTTTCTCATCTCCCTCATCGCCATATCTTCTCCCTTAAAATCTATCATCATCTTTGCGTGGCGTCTTACAAGCGCTGCAACTTCTTCAATAGGGGGTTTGTCCTCGATTACTCCTGTTTTTAAGTAATTTTTTATTGATCTGAATATCCAGGGGTTACCTTTAGCTCCTCTTGCAATCATAACTGCGTCACAACCGGTGTATTCTTTCATGTCTATGTAATCTTTTGCACTAATAACGTCTCCGTTACCGATAACAGGGATGGATACTGCTTCTTTTACTGCTTTTATTACGCTCCAGTCTGCCTTTCCCGAATAGAACTGCATTCTGCTTCTTGGGTGAACAGCTATGGCCGAAGCACCGTTATCCTGGGCTATTTTTGCTATCTCTACGGCATTAAGATTATCTTCCCTAAAGCACTTTCTTATCTTGATTGTTACAGGCTTTTTAGTATGTTTAACAAGGCTGTCAACAATACGCCCGATAAGCTTAGGATCATCCATAAGTGCGCTTCCTTCATGATTGTTTACTATCTTAGGTACAGGACATCCCATATTAACATCTATAATGTCAAAGTTCAAATCTTCTATCTTCTCTGCCATACGTCCTAAAATATCAGGGTCTGAACCAAACAGCTGCAGTGAAACCGGTCTTTCCACTTCATCAGTCTTAAGAAGACTTACCGTATTACGGTTGTTATACATTATACCCTTAGCACTAACCATCTCCGTATATATCAAATCAGCTCCGAATTCCTTGCATAGAATGCGAAATGGCAGGTCTGTAACGCCCGCCATAGGTCCTAATACAAGGTCTCCATCAAGTTTTACATTGCCTATGTTAAATCCCATGGTTAACCTCTCTTGTTCTTTTCATAAATAATTCTAAGTCCCTGCATTGTAAGATTTGCATCATAATAATCAATCTTTGAGGTATTTTCAAAAATTGATTTTCCCATTCCGCCGGTTGCCACAACCTTAATATCCTCAATGCCGCTTTCTGCTTTCATTCTGTCGATAATATATTCCGTCTGGCCTATAAATCCAAAAAACAGGCCAGCCTGAATACTTGTAGTTGTATCTTTTGTGAGTATGGTATCAGGTTTAATAATCTCTACCGCCGGAAGCTTTGCCGTAGCACTTGACATTGCCATTGCACTTGATTTGATTCCGGCTGCAGTCACACCTGCCATAAATTCTCCGCCTTCTGATACAAGGTCAAATGTTGTAACAGTACCAAAATCTATTACAATAACCGGTCCGCCATACATCTCATATGCCGCTACAACATCAGCAATTCTGTCGGCCCCTATTTCCCTGGGATTAGGAAATCTCATCTTAATTCCTGTCTTAACCCCTGTCTCTACAAGCAGTGGAGTGACATTAAAATATTTGATTATTCCACTGTTAAATGAATGAAGAACATTAGGCACAACACACGATACAATTGCGCTGTTAACGCCATCAGTATCATATCCTTTTTTGCTAATAATATCTTTTATAATCATACCATATTCATCCGAGGTTCTTGTCGTCCCCGTAGTAAGTCTGAATGTGCATAACAACTTCATCGCATCAAACAGACCTATCGTTATATTGGTATTGCTAATATCAGCAGCAAGCAGCATATCATTCTCCGTTCCAAAGCACAGGCTCACTGCGCTTTATTTTTTAACTAAGATCCACCTGTTCCCCTAAGAAAAATACCCTGTAATACATCTCAAGGCTCTCAAGCAGCTCTCTTCTTTCTTCTCTGTATTGCTTAATCTTAAGGACGCTTCCTATCTCATCAAACAGCAAATCGCCCTCATCCGATGAGATACAAAACTCTAACTGTCCTTCTTCGTCAAACTCCAAAGTGAGTACTCCGCCGACATCTTCGGTATAAAGCACACACATAATTTTTAATTCATCTTTGATTCGATCCGGAAGTCCGGCAAACTCTTCGTTAAGAAAATATTTCTGCTCATACTTACTCGAACCGCACAAAACTACATTTGCCATTATTACTTACCATTCCTTAACTATTACAATCCTAAAGGATTATCATCAGTTATTCTGTTATCAAAGAGTGCTTCAAATTCTTCTCTTGTAATTCTCTCTTTTTCAAGAAGAAGCTTAGCACATGCCTCAAGTACATCCATGTGCTCAACAAGAATCTGATGTGCTCTCTCATAACAATCATCGATTATCTTCTTAACTTCTTCATCGATTACAGCTGCAATCTCCTCACTGTATCCTACAGTATGTCCGTAATCTCTTCCAAGGAACACCTCGTCGTCATTATCATAATTTACATGACCTATTCTGTCAGAGAAACCGTACTTTGTTACCATAGCTCTTGCAGTTCTTGTTGCCTGCTTGATATCCTGTGATGCACCTGTTGTAATGTCATCAAGTATAAGTGACTCTGCAATTCTTCCTCCAAGGCTTACTATGATATCCTGAAGCATCTTGCCCTTTGTATTAAACATCTCATCCTTCTCAGGAAGCGGCATTGTATAACCTGCTGCTCCGTTACCTGTAGGAATGATAGATACTGTATATACAGGTCCCACATCAGGGAGCACATGGAATAAAATCGCATGACCTGCTTCGTGGTAAGCTGTGATTCTCTTTTCTTTATCAGAGATAATCTTACTCTTCTTCTCGGTTCCAATTCCGACTTTGATAAATGACTTTGTAATATCTTCCTGTGTGATGAACTTTCTGTCTTCACCTGCTGCTCTGATTGCAGCTTCATTAAGAAGATTCTCAAGATCCGCACCGGTAAATCCGGCTGTTGTTCTTGCTATATTTTCAACATTAACATCCTCTGCAACAGGTTTATTGCGAAGGTGTACATTAAGAATTTCTTCTCTTCCCTTAACATCAGGTGGATTAACCATGATTCTTCTGTCAAAACGTCCCGGTCTGAGTATCGCAGGGTCAAGTATATCAGCTCTGTTAGTCGCTGCCATAACTATAATTCCCGAATTCTCACCGAAACCATCCATCTCTACAAGCATCTGGTTAAGTGTCTGCTCTCTTTCGTCATGACCGCCGCCAAGTCCGCTTCCACGCTTTCTTGCAACGGCATCAATCTCGTCGATAAACACTATACATGGAGCATTTCTCTTTGCATCGGCAAAAAGGTCTCTTACACGCGATGCACCGACACCGACAAACATTTCAACGAAGTCCGAACCTGAAATACTAAAGAACGGTACTCCTGCCTCACCTGCTACTGCTTTTGCAAGAAGTGTCTTACCTGTTCCCGGAGGTCCTACAAGAATCATACCCTTAGGAATTCTTGCTCCGACTTCTGTGTATCTTGCAGGGTTCTTAAGGAAATCAACAATCTCCTCTAAATCCTCTTTCTCCTCATGAAGACCCGCTACGTCATCGAATTTGTACTTATTCTCATCCTGGCTTGTCATCCTTGCTCTTGACTTACCAAAGTTAAGAACTCTGCTGTTACCGCCGCCACCGCCACCGGTACGGTTTGAAATGAAATTCATAAGAATAATCATTATAACAAGGAATAAAACACATGGAAGAAGCACTGATACAAACCAGCTTGGTGTCTTAACCTTTGTCATCTCATAATCTGCATTAAGCTTCTCAAGATCTTCAACTACCTTATTAACATCTGATACATAAACACTCTCTGATTTATCCTTATTATATACTATAGTAACTTTACCTGACGGAATCTCCTGATTCTGAGTAATAACTATCTCCTGATACTCTCCACTCTGAACATCTGCTATAAAATTCCTGTACGTATACTTCTCTGTCTTCTGGTTGCCGTTGCCAAGATACATAAACAACACCACAATAGCACATACAAGAACCGTATAAAATACAATCCCTTTAAAATATCCTTTCATCAATATGCACCTAATAAAACCTTTCTTTACTTATTTATCAAATTTTAAAACACCTATATAAGGGAGATTTCTATATTTTTGCGCGTAATCCAAACCATATCCTACCACAAACAAATCAGGTATTTCAAATCCATTATAATCCGGCTCAACCGTAGCATCCGGTATTCTCCTGTCCGGTTTGTTGAGCAATGTACAAAGAGTAAGACTCTTTGGATTTCTCTGCTTAAGCTTTTCAAACAGGCATGACAGTGTTCTGCCCGTATCAATGATATCTTCCACAATAATAACGTCTTTGCCTTCAATATATGTATCCGGCTCTTTTGTTATAAGAACATTGCCTGAACTTACTGTTCCGTCGCCATAGCTTGATGCACTTATAAAATCAATGGCAATCGGCAATGTAATTCTCTTTGTCAGTTCTGTCATAAAATAAACTCCGCCTTTTAACACCCCGATTACGATAATATCATCGCTGCCTTCAAAATCTTTGTTAATTTGCTCAGCAATCTTATCAATCTTTTCTTCAACCTGTTCCTGCGTAAATAAAACTTCTACTAATTCCATATAAAGTCCTTTCTACCGGCTCTTTATCCCAAGTCGTTATATTTATTTTTCTTCATCCGGTATAAATGTAACCTTAAGTGTTCTTTTTGTAGTATCCGTTATACGGTATCCTTCTGACGAACGATATCCCGGCACAAACAAAACTTCACTTTCTGCACATAGCATATAAATATTCTCTCTTACATCCACCGGAACTTTGTTATCTATAAAAAATCTGTTCAATTTCTTTACGTTTCCACTCTCATTAATGATAATATGGTCTCCCTGCTGCCTCTTTCTTATAGAAAAATCACATTTTATTTTATCATAATCGAACATTTTAGTATAGTTATTTTTGTCTTTGATAAATGTAGTTGATTCATCTATCCACATTCTGTATATTCCCGTAACAACCTTTACAGTCAGCCCCTCTTTATCAAAAAGAGCTTTTTTTGAATTATCATCTAATGTAAATGCCACTACACTCTTTTCACGACTATTGTAAGAGCCTCTTATATGCTTTTTACATACAATAAACCTGTCATAATCCCTGCACACAACCATATCATACGGAAGATTAGCTCTTCTTCCCGTACTGCCACTAAGTATATCTTCGCAAATACTGATGTGAATCTCCTCAATATCCTTAAGCTTACCCGCAACCTCTCCTACCATCTTTCTAATAATTCGTCTGATAATAAAAGGATGTTCTCCTAAAAGCTCATTAACCGACGCCTCGACAGATATTATATTATCATCATCATCCTTTTTCGCATGCACAATCTTATCATATGCATTATTACTGCAAATATCAATAAAATCCCTTGCCCCGGCAACATCCGCAGCCGCGCCTGCAACGTGTACTGCTGCCGCATTATTGATTTCTTTTGCAACAGGCAGTATGCGATGTCTGATTATATTTCTTGTATATTCTTCTGACAGATTGGTACTGTCCGTACAAAATGAAGTGCCCATGCTTATTAAGTATTGTTCAATATCATCTCTTGTCACATTAAGAAGAGGTCTTATTATGTAACCGTTAACAGGCTTAATACCGGCAAGCCCGTCAATCTTGCTCCCGCGAAAAAGATTAAACAATACAGTCTCAGCGTTATCATTCAGATTATGTGCAACGGCAATCTTAGCTTTTTTGCCCTTATCCTCATATTCTTTAACCCGCTCATCAAAAGTTTCATATCTTACTTTTCTTCCTGCCTCTTCCTCACCGGTTCCAAGCTCCTTTGCAATAAGCGGAATATTCGCGTTAACACACAAAAAAGGAATATCATTATCATCGCACAGTTTTTTTGCAAAAGAAGCATCCCTGTCAGCTTCCTCTCCCCTTATTCCGTGATGAACATGAACTGCTTCAATTTCAAAGCAGTACTTTTGCGACAACTTCTTAAGCACTTTCAAAAGACACACCGAATCCGCCCCGCCTGACAGGCCGGCAATTATAACGTCGCAATCGTCGAACATATTATATTTTAATGCAAATCTTTCTGTCCGCAAGACAAATTCATCATGATACATCAATCGCTACATCTCCTTAAAATGCTATTTCATCATAGGTTTATATTTTACGTCAAACGTCCTGTTTTGTCGAGATAGTATGTCGCTAACCTTTTCAATCCTTTAGGCCCATATCCCCCCTACAATTACTGTTATGTCATCTTCTATGTTATTGTCACTTTCTTCTATGCAAAACTGCAGTATTTCATTGGCGATTTCCTGCGCATTGCATGAGTTAATGGTTCCAATGTAATGCGCCAGTTTTGCAACTCCGTCATCCATACATTCAATTGCCCCATCCGATACCATTATTACATAATTGCCGTCATACAATTTCTTAACAACCGTATCACACCATGCATCCTGCGTTATACCCACCGGACAATTGTGAGTCTCAATAACGTCCACGGTATTATTTCTTTTTATAAATGAAGGTGCAGCCCCCACTTTTGTGAAATTACATATGCCCGTATACCTGTTAACCCTGCAAATATCAATAGTAGTGGACTTTACGCCATCAGCATTGTGAAGCATAACTGAGTTAAGAAGCGACACACATGTCTGCGGTTTAAATCCCGCCTCCATAAAACTTTCCAGAATATCTATCGCTTCACTGCTTGACGCATAAGCATCAGGTCCGCTCCCCATTCCGTCTGCAATAATCATCACAACATTTTTATCCGCCGTCTGCATGCATGAATACGAATCGCCGTTAACATCATTTTCCTCTTTTGATGCACCGGCAACTGCCGTAAACACCTTATAATTAGTCTTCTCAACAAATGTGTATATTCGCTGTTCCTCATCAATAAGGCGCTGTTCATTTTTGCCTGCCACAATTTTTCTTCCGATAACGCCGGAAAGAACAAGTGATGCCTTGCCAATAGCAACTCCCTCTTTCACATTAGTTCTTGCACTCAATCTTATTATCATTCTTCCGTCGCTTTTCCTGAATGCACTTACACCATCCGTTATAATTCCGTATTTGAACATTCTTCGTATGAGACGGATTTTTTTGCTGTAAGAAATCTTTACCGGATTATCAAGACCTGCAACATAATCATTTATAATTCCCGCAACCTCCTGCATCTGTATTCCCATAGCTTCCCTCATCTTAAGAAGGTTGTTGGTCACTCTTATATTATTTTTAAAATTCAGCGCACCCTCAACGGCGCTTTGAACAATCCCTGTTGTGTTGATGCATTCGTCCATACAGTTCATCACATCATACGCATTCTTGTTGTAATATACATTTTCTATAACCTGCTCTATGCCATCAACTGTTTTGTCGTAATTATTCTGCCAGCATACCTGTCTTTTATCACAGGCATTGCACACGGTCACAGCCACCCCTTCAAGCATTTTTGTGCCCACATCCTCCTCATCAGCTTTAATAAGATCACATCCTTTTTGCATCTTAGATGCCAACGACATAAGTTCATGAGAGAGGTTTCCAAGCATCTTCTTGATTCCAAGGCGATACTGATAATTCACAAAATCATTTTCAAGTTCATTATATTCTCGTATTCCCTTTTTCTTAACAGGCAGAAAAATAAGCAAAATGGCGGCTGAGGCTGCAGCTGCCGGCACATGTATATCTGCCACACCTATGTACTGAATATTCATTTTCAGTATCATATGAAATATTCCTGTCACAAACACAAAAATAACGGCGCAGACGGTCTTTCCAAGCTCATTAACAGTCATTGCCGTCATACAGGCAGCAACCGCAACAGTTGAATACACAAAGAAATACCTAAGATTACCCGATTGTGTTGCAAACAGGCATACTGCCACCAGTGCCGTGTATCCGAATGAATAGTTGTAAGACAGCCACAGGACAATAAACATTATTATTGTCAGTTTGATTGAAAAATATCTGTTATATACGGGGGGTATACATTTTAGCCCGATACAGGCAAGCACAATAAAGCTTATTACTTCTTCTTTTGTCGAGCTAATTATTCCTCCATACATAATTCTATGTATCCCATTTTCCAGAAGTACACACATTGCAATCAAAAGCACCGCATAGGCAAATCCCATCAGATTAAAACCATACATAACTGTATAGGCACTCCAGAATGTAACCGCACAGCATATGTAGGATATCACTGTCGTTCTCCCTGCAGCTTTTACCTTTATGCGTCCGGAATTAATAATCAATGCAGTAATAAAAACGGGCATTACCGAACAAAAAAGACTCATCACTGACACATCGCCATCATAAAACCATCCCGCCACACATCCGCTTACAGCTGCAAAAACTAAATACATTGTATTACAGCCGCAACTTATGAGATTTGCAAACACTGCCGGTGTGACAACGTTAAATCCTCCAAAGTATGCCTGTCCACATATAAACAACAACATAATCAACAACAGTTTCCTCATATCTGTCTTTTTCACTGCTAAATCCTCCCCTAGATTAGTAATGAAAGATTATAACACCACAAGAACAATTATTTTGTCAAAAAAGATTTGGCTCGTTGTATAAACAAAAAAAGATTCAGGCAAAAACCTGAATCCTTATAAGATAATAGCGGAAGGGAGATTCGAACTCTCGACACCACGGGTATGAACCGTGTGCTCTAGCCAACTGAGCTATTCCGCCATATTACTTGCCACATTCGCTGACAACAAAAATAATTATAATAACACATGCACATATTGTCAAGCACTTTTTTAAATATTTTTTTTTGCAGGCGAAACATTAATTCAAATCATCAATTCTCTTCCGGCTTAAATATTACTTCATCCTTGTAAACCATGCCGAACTTCTCACGAGCCACATCTTCGGCAAATCTCTTTGTCTGGACATAAGCCTTTCGTTCCTTTATCTCTTCTTCTCTTTCCTTTTCAGATGTATATTTATCATTAGCTTTATCTATCTGTACCTCGACCTGCGCCTCTTCTTTCTGAAGTCTTGTGGTCTTATAGTATAGTGCAGCACATACACCTAAAAATGCTATTACAGTCACAAGCAAATATATTTTTCTTTTTATTCTATGTAGTCTGCTTAATTCCATCCGATTCTCCTAAGCGCAAATTAGACCTTTTAAGGCTGTGCGCAAGCATACTATTATTGTATACTATGATTTTGCTTTTTTCAACAACTGTAGTATATGTTTTTTATGTTTTTTACTGTTGCGTTTCCTGCTCTTTCTTCCAAACGTTTGTCTGACGCTGTCAGAAAATAAATGTGTATAAATCCACGCTCCAAAAAATGTGATTACAATATATACGATTCTTATATTACCGTTATTGCTTCTAAGAAGCATCAAAAACCATAAAAGTCCGACAAGTGCACCTGCCACAATATCTTTTATCCACATAAGAATTGAATTTTTATTAAGCCCCCCCATACCGGCAGATATATCGTAACAAAGCCCCACGCAAAACCCAAACCAAAGGCAGTTAATCGCCAGAGTGCATTCATCAAAAAACGCCTCCAAACTATCTGAATATCCTTGCGGCAAAGGATTTATAACCGTCTTTTATCTTATCCGCAGACGAGTACATCATCTTATCTACCTGCCCCTCAATATCCGCCTCTCCTTTTTCAAGGCTGAGCCTCTTTACATGCAGTGATGACCCCTGAATTGTAAGCATACCCTGTTTTGTACTTAAGACAACCTCCGTCTCATCAAAAGATTTGACATCGTTAACTCCGGTAAATGTTGCCCTTGCCCTGTCTGTAAGACTAAATGAATGCCCGTTTTCCATAGCTGCCTCACACATACACCCTTTGATATATATTATGACTCCTTACAGTACTTTATACATATTCTGCGCTTCTTCTTTTTTAACCGTTTCAGCCACATTTGTGACCTCGACCGTTATCTCCTTATTACCAAACTTAATATTGATAATATCCCCTTCTTTTACGTTCACAGACGCTTTTGCGACCTTATCGTTAACTGTTACCCTTCCGCTGTCGCACGCCTCATTTGCTATTGTTCTTCTCTTAATTAACCTTGATACCTTAAGGTATTTATCTAATCTCATATAATTCTCCTTTAAAGTTTAAAAAGGCATATGATAAACATATGCCTTTTTAATTCATTGAAATTGCATTCAACCCTAGTAATAACTATAAACGTCCTATCAAATTAAGCGTTGATAGAATCCTTTAAAGCCTTGCTTGCCTTAAACTTAGGAGACTTAGAAGCAGCGATGCTGATCTTCTCCTTTGTAAGTGGGTTGATTCCTTCTCTTGCAGCTCTCTCAGCTACTTCGAATGTTCCGAATCCGATTAACTGGATCTTCTCACCCTTCTGTAACTCTTCTGTTACTACATCGATGAATGCCTTTAATGCTGCCTCAGCATCCTTCTTCTTTAAATCTGTCTTGTCTACGATTGCTGCGATTAATTCAGTCTTGTTCATGGAAGACTCCTCCTCTGAGAGTTTTTCTAGTATTTTCGCTGTTTTTAAGGGCAAAACCTTAAAATTACAAGTTTATTTATACACTCATGCGATTTTTTTGTCAAGACATTATGAACTTTTCTGTTATTTCTCACGAAAATCTCCATCCAATATAGTTAGTTTTGCCCCAAAAACAGGGCATTTTTGCCCCTTTTCAGCCTACCTGAAGACTGAAAAAATACGCTCCGCAGGCGACCATTTTAAGCTCCGCATCCGTAACCTTTGCCTTCCCTTCACCGGTTAACAGCATAACCGACCCGATTACCTCGCTGTCAGCCAGAATTGGACTGATAATTTCATGGTCGTAATCATACTTATCATCCTCATTTTTATCTATTACCGGTATAAAATTTTTCTCTCCTTTAGAGGCCTTAAGCGCCTTTCTTTCTTCCATAAGATTATACAGCTGCTCACTTATCGGTGTGTCCTTCATATCCTTATCTTTTCCGGCATATGCAACTACCTTTTCGGTATCGGTTATGACCGCATTCATGCCTGAACTTTTAGAGAGAGCCTTTGCGAACTGTTTTGCAAAATCAGCCATTTCCCCAACCGGAGAGTATTTTTTTAATACGACCTCTCCGTCGGTTTCTGTATAAATCTCCATAGGATCTCCTTCCCTTATCTTCATCACCCGACGTAATTCTTTTGGTATGACAATCCTTCCAAGACTGTCAACACTTCTTACTACACCTGTAGCCTTCATTATATTTCCTCCATTTACCTCGTTTTTTATAAACTTATTATCTGTAATCCCTTAATTTTTATACTTTGTGCAATTGATTATTTTTCATTGTATGAACTATAATGGAAAGAACCGAATTTGAATATTTTATTGAAAATGAGGACAACTTATGAACTGGGAATTTGACATTTTAGATTACATACAAAACATAAGAACCGACGAACTTGATTTTATAATTCCTTTAATCACAAAACTTGCTAACGGCGGAATCATATGGATAGTTCTTTGTATAGCACTTCTAATTTTCCCAAAGACGCGAAGAGCCGGCGTACTTGTTGCCATTGCTTTAGTTACGGAATCCATTGTATGCAATCTTTTGATAAAACCGATTGTGGCAAGAACACGGCCTTATGACATCAACACATCCGTTAAGCTCCTTATAGGACGACAGATAGATTACTCATTTCCATCCGGGCACACCTCAGCTTCATTTGCTGTTGCATTTGCCCTGCTTGCAGCAAAGCAGAAAAAGCTTTTTGTCATGACGCTCATACTGTCAGTATTGATTGCATTTACAAGACTGTATCTGTATGTGCATTTTCCAACCGACATATTTGCCGGCATGATAATCGGTATTGTCTTTGGAATTTTGAGTGCACCAATATATGAATTTATAACCAAAAAATATAACAGCAAAAAAGGATTACAAAAATGATAGTAGATATTCACACACACACATTTCCGGATACAATTGCAGCACATGCAATTAACACACTAAAAAACAGCAGCGGCATGATGCCTGCAACCGACGGAACAATAGATGGTCTTATTGCTTCCATGAAAGAACAGGGCATTGATTACAGCGTTATTTTGCCCATCGTAACAAAGCCGTCCCAACTTGAAACAATCAATCGTGTCGCTATAGAAACAAATGAAAAATACGAAAGTGACCACATAATTTCATTTGGAAGTATCCATCCCGACAATACCTCTTACCGTCAGGTGTGTCGTCAGTTAGCAGCAAATGGGGTAAAGGGAATCAAGCTCCATCCTGTTTTTCAGGGAATACCTTTTGACGACATAAGATACATGCGAATAGTTGAGGCTGCCTGCTACTACAACCTTACGATATTGGTTCATGGCGGATACGATGCAAGTTTTCCGGGCGTCAAGCTCGTCACTCACAAAGAAATTGAAAATGTTCTTCGCGACGTCAGACCTGTTAACATGATAATGGCGCATATGGGAGCCTGGGGGTTCTGGGAGGATATTATTCCTCTGCTTTCAGAATATAAGATCATGATGGACACATCATTTGCACTTACAGTACCTACGCCAACTGGCAACGACACAGACGTACTTACAGGCGCAAAAAAAGAGCGCCTTGATTATCGCAAGCTGACCAATGAAATGTTTTGTAAAATGGTCAGGCTTGCAGGCGCTCAAAATGTTTTCTTTGGTAGTGACAGCCCATGGAATCGTCAGGATGTATCTGCTGATGCCATCCGTCAAACCTCTCTTACCGACAGGGAATGTGACCTCATCCTTGGACTGAATGCCAAAAGGCTTTTAAAAATCAATTAGATTTCTTCTTCGATTTCTTTTGCAACAAGATTGTCTGCGCCGTACTTCTTACGAAGCTTCGGCTTTTCAATCTTTCCTGTTGCATTACGCGGAATCTCTTCAAAGATAATCTCCTTTGGTCTCTTATATCTTGGAAGTTCCATGCAAAACTCCTCAATCTCAGGTCTGGTACATTCCATACCGTCTTTTAACTCAATAATTGCTGCTGTCTTTTCTCCAAGTCTTCTGTCCGGAAGTCCGATAACCGCAACGTCTTTAATCTTATTATGTCTTCTAAGGAAATCTTCAATCTGAACAGGATATATATTCTCACCACCACTGACAATTACATCTTTCTTTCTGTCAACAAGGTAAATGAATCCGTCAGGATCCTGCATTGCCATATCTCCGGTAAGAAGCCAGCCATCTTTTAATACCTCATTAGTTGCCTCAGGATTGTTATAGTAACAAGTCATTACTCCAGGACCTTTAACACAAAGCTCTCCTACTTCTCCCTGCTTAACAATCTCACCGTTCTCATCGATAATCTTGCATTCCCATCTGTATCCTGGAACACCGATGGCTCCAACCTTATGGATGTTCTCAACTCCAAGGTGTACACATCCAGGTCCGATAGACTCTGAAAGTCCATAATTGGTATCATACTGATGGTTAGGGAAGAGTTCCTTCCATCTCTTAATAAGTGAAGGTGGAACAGGCTGTGCTCCTATATGCATAAGTCTCCACTGTGAAAGTTTATAGTCTTCCATCTTAAATAATCCTGATTCAAATCCATCAAGAATATCCTGTGCCCAAGGAACTAAAAGCCATACTATCGTACATCCTTCATTAGATACGGCCGAAAGAATTGTCTCCGGCTTTGCACCTTTAAGAAGTACAGCCTTGCTTCCTGCGACAAGACTTCCCATCCAGTGGATCTTTGCACCTGTATGATAAAGTGGCGGAATGCAAAGGAAATTATCCTCTCTTGATGTTGAGTGGTGCTTCTGCTCCATCTCGGCTGCCTGTGTAAGGCTTAAATGCTTATGCAAAATAGCTTTTGGGAATCCTGTTGTTCCTGATGAAAAATAAATTGCTGCATCATCATCTTCGCTAAGAGTAATATCAGGTGCCTGACTTGAACAATCGGCAACAAGTTCTCTGTAGCTCTCTGCAAATCTAGGGCAGTTATCTCCTACATAGATAAGCAGTCTTCCCTTGCTAAGTCTTGCCGCATTAGCCTCAATTCTTCCTATAAACTCAAAACCGAATACTATAACATCAACCTCGGCAAGCTCAGCACAATATAAAATCTCCTCAGCATCATATCTGAAGTTAAAAGGAACTGCAATCGCTCCTGTCTTTAACACACCAAAATATATAGGCAGCCATTCAAGACAGTTGTACATAATGATTGCTACCTTATCTCCTTTCTTGATTCCACGTCCAAGAAGCATATTTGCAAATCTGTTGGCTTTCTCATCAAAAACTCCCCAGGTAATCTCTCTCCTGTAAGGTGCAAATGTACTTGACTCAATAAGGTCATATTCCTTCCAGGTAACCCTTCTTGTATCCTTCTCTTCCGGGTTAAGCTCCACCAACGCAATCTCATCCGTGTAGAGCTTCGCATTTCTCTCTAAATACTCTGTAACAGGCATAACATTCTCCAATCCTAAGCGCTATTAAATAACGCTTCAAACCTTTGTATTATTTGTGTAAACCGCACAAGCATCTGCCGTCACGGCCCACCTAAATAGGATAACATATCCATATAGTAAAGTCTAGGGGGTGAAACGGGGGACGGTTCCTCGTTCCAATCCCAAAACAAGAAATCTCACTGCTTGCCTTCAGATTTGGAACGAAGAACCGTCCCCCGTTTCACCCGCCCCTGTTTCACGCTCTTCTCTTTTTAGCGCTAACAACGTTGGTCATTATCACAAATGCAAGGGCAAATGCCATCACTATTCCCATATCAATAAATACAGGTTTAAGAGATGTCATATCAAAGGTTTCCATCTGCTTTATTCTGTCATTTGCATTGATATAGTAATAAGTTGGAAGCGCATGCGCTATTGCAAGCACCCCGTCAGGGAGCCACGTCGCCGGCACGAATGCTCCGCAAAGAAAACTCGAGCCTAACGACACAACATTTACAATTCCACCGATTGCATCTTTGTTGCTCACAATACTTCCGATGAAAAATGCAATTGTTGCAGCACATATTGTAAATAAAAATGAATTAAATGCAAACAACATTCCATGTGTGCTTATAATTGTCTTTCCAAAAAGCACGTAACCAAAGGCAAAATAGAATGCCCATGCAACAACTGAGTACATGCAGTTGCAAAGCAACAGTATTGTATTATGTTTTTTAAAATCCATACTGCTTATGTTGGTTCTGTCTTTTATTTTTTTCGTATTAAACACCGACATTACGATGCAGATTACATATATAAGACATGCAAGTATACTGTAACTTTCAAAGTTAAAATACACACCTGCAAGCTCGAGTGCTTCCGTGTCAAGTTTGGATGTTATTGTGGCATCTGCCGTGATATCGATATTTTTATCAATCTTTTCTACAAGTTCCCCGGCATCTGTCACATCTAAGTTCTTATAAGTATTTGCAGTTTTCATATAACGCTCAACGAGCATCTTTGAAAGTTCTGCCTTAAAATCACCTGTAGATTTTGTCGTAAGTTTTACATCATCTCCCGCCATAAAACGCGCGGTAAAATCTTTTGGTATATATACCAGATAATGAATCTGTCTGTAAAACAAAGCATCATCTACCACTTTGCTGTCATCACTATCTGATAAATCCAAATCATATTCTGTTAATTCACCATGCTCATCAAGGTATCTGACTAAATCTTTTGCAAGTTCACCGTCTTTGTCATCATTTATTATGGCAAGTGCCGGTTTTGTATCTGAAAAATTCATATCCTGCGATGTAGTCCTTGAATTAAGTGCGCCAAATCCAAGTAATATTCCAGTATAGAGCATTATAATCATTTTATTCTTGTTAAGGATTCGTAAAAACGTCTTAAATACTGTCATATCTGCGCCTCCTTATACTAAAGAATGACACTGCCGTAAGGACTAGTGTTAAAATTATAAGATTAATAATGTCTGCACTAAATCTGTCAGTTGTGTTGTAATAATACAACGCATACAATCCGTCTGTTATAAGTCCAACCGGATTAATCTTTGTAAGCCACGGCATCTTTGTGTCTGTTATGTATTTCATTGTTATTCCAAACATTCCTGCAAAGTTGCAGAAAAACATTGTTATTGCAATAAGAATACCTGTCTTAGCATTTTCGCCCGCCTTAAATACGGTTCCTACAAAAAGTCCCATTGCAAGTCCCGCAAGCGAACCTACTGCTCCAAGCAAAATTACTTTTGCGATATTATCACCATAATCTATGTTAAGTGCAAAGATAGTATATACAAACAACAACGCAAGTCCAACAAGCTGTATAACGTAGCTTGCTAAAAGGCTACTAAGAACCGTCACAAGTTTTCTTGTCGGTGCCACGCTGACTCTTTTTCCTTTTTGAGAAATATTTGCAAGGCTGTTATTGATTGAAGCTATTGATAACATACCACCGTAAATACATGTCATGGCGATAAGCGTATAAAACTCTATCATTGAATAATCAAGCTTGTTAGCCGATTTATCCAAAAGATTTGTCTCATCCGACATTTTCTCCATAACCTTCTCATATATACCGTCAATGTCTATATTAAAGTTCCCTTTAGCCATTTCATCCTTAACAATTGTCTCACCGATTTCATTACCGATTTTTTCGTTAAGTGCAATTTCCTCGACAACATTTTTGATAATGGTCTGGTTAATTCCGTTATTTATAAATGTAACTCCCGGTGTGTCATCTTTTTTGTCCGGCATCACAAGATAGCCGTCAATTTTACCGTCAACTAAAAGTTCCTTTGCCTCATCCTCATTTTCAACGTAGGTTGTGTCAAAAATCCTGTTATCACCATCTTCGTCAGACAGCTCTTTAATTACAGTTACAAACACTTCATCATTTTTAAAGTTATCATCTTCAACAACCGCAAAATTTATCGCTTTAAACGCCTCCGAACTTGTTACATTTGAAAACGCCATCTTAAAAAACGTCCCCAGTATTATCGGAAACATTAATGTCCAGAAAATCAGCGTCTTATTTCTAAACAATGCTTTGAGTGAATACTTAAAATTATGTACAAACATTTAATCACGTAATTCCTTTCCGGTAAGTTCAAGAAATACGTCATTAAGCGTCGGTCTTTCCGAATATACCCTGCTATACTTAATATGATTCTTCTTAAGATACTCGATAATCTTAACAAGATTATCTGCTCCCTCTTTGTAAGAAACGGTAAGAACTCTTTCCTTGTAATCCGCACTGTGAACAGCCTTAAAGCTCTTTATTTCCTCTATGTATTTGCTGTCAAATGAATTAGCTTCGACTATAATCTTCTCATCAATCTTTGCAAGTCTTTTAAGCTCATCGGTTGTTCCGGACGCCAGCACATGTCCTTTATCAATAATGATTACCCTGTCACAAATCATCTCAACCTCTTCCATGTAGTGGGTTGTGTACACTATCGTTGCTCCCATGTCTCTAAGCTTCATAATTCCTTCAAGAATTGAATTACGGCTCTGTGGGTCAACCGCAACCGTCGGCTCATCAAGGAAAATGAGTTTCGGTTTGTGTGCTATTCCACAGGCAATGTTAAGTCTTCTTAAAAGTCCGCCCGACAGCTTCTTAGGATAGAACTTCTTAAACTCCGAAAGGCTTACAAGATCAATTGCCTCCTCAACATATTTTTTTCTGGTTGCTTTGTCTTTGATATAAAGTCCGCAAAAATAATCTATATTTTCATATACAGTAAGCTCGTCAAACACTGCAACATCCTGAAATACAACTCCAAGCTTTGCTTTAATATCATACGAATCCGGCTTCATGTCCTTACCAAACACGGTAATGCTGCCCTCATCATATTTAAGCAGTGACAATATGCAGTTAATTGTCGTTGACTTTCCACTTCCGTTTGGTCCTAAAAGGCCAAGTATCTCACCCTCTGTTACCTCAAAGGAAAGGTCGTTAAGCGCCTTAATTTCCTTATAACTCTTTGTCAGGTTTTTAACCTCAATAACGTTACTCATAGTACCAGTCTTTCTCCTTCCATTTTTACAATATTATATCAATCATTTCTTCCGGTTTATGTATAACAAATGGTGCTCCGATTTCCATAAGAAAGCTTTCCTCACGAAATCCCCATCCCACCATAAGCGGCGCCAGTCCTGAATTTATCGCAGTATTATAATCCACATCAGAATCGCCTATGTAAATACCATCTTCTTTTTGCAGCCCGAATCTTTCAAGAACTGCAAGCACACTGTCAGGCGCAGGTTTTCTTCTTATTCCTTCTTTCTCTCCTACCGCCATATCAAACAATCCGTCAAAGTAATCCCTGCAAAGACTTTGCACCGCAAAATCGGCTTTGTTGGACACAACCGCAGTTATCACACCCGCTTCTTTTAATTTTTGCACTACTTCCTTTATTCCATCATAGGGTTTTGTTTTAATTGCAGCATGGTCTTTATAATATGTCGTAAATGTATCAAACACCTTTTGTCTTACGGCATCGTCTGTCCCTTGTGGCACCGCCCTCTCTATGAGTTTTCCTATACCGTTACCGACAAATCTTCTTACCTCATCCACTGTTCTTTGTGGAAGCCCATTGGTTCTGAGTGCGTAATTAGTGCTGTCAGCCAAATCATCAAGCGTATCAAGTATTGTGCCATCCATATCAAAAACAGCTATTTTATATTTCATCAAAATCATTTCCTTTCACATGAGATTTCCAAAGAACGGTACTATAACAACCGTCATAAGTCCTGCAACCGCGACAGCAAGACTGCTCATTGCACCCTCTGTCTCACCAAGCTCTATAGCCTTTGATGTTCCCATAACGTGGGCAGCGGTACCAAACGCAAGTCCTCTTGCAACCGGTTCAACTATTCTGAATATTTTACATATAACCTCACCAAACATATTTCCAAGAACACCCGTTATAACAATTACCGCAACAGTTATGGTAACATATCCGTCAAGTTCTTCACTTACGCCTATTCCGATTGCGGTAGTTATCGATTTGGGTAGTAAAGTCACATATTCCCTGTGAGACAAATCCATTATTTTTGAAATGGCAAAAACGCAAGTAAGACTTGTAAACACACCCGCAAAAACGCTAAGAAGTATCGCTGCAAGATTATCCTTTAAGACCTGCCATTTTTCATACAAAGGTATTGCAAGGCAAACCGTAGCCGGTGTCAGAAGCCAGCTAAGATACTTCGCTCCTTTGTTATAAACTTCATAATCAACATCTGCTGCCACAAGAATTGCTATCGTCACCGCTATAGTTATAAGCAGTGGATTAAACAAGGCAAAATTAATCCTTTTCTTCAGAGTCGTGGTAGCAAAATAAATCAACAGGCTTATTGCGACTCCTGCATATGCACTGTCATTAATCAACTCATTCATCTGATTTCTCCTGTTTGTACCATAATTTAATTTGTTTTATCTGTATGCCCTGAAAACTTTTGTGTAAAAATAATTACTCTTTGGGCTACTCTTCCGGTTACAACCATCACTATGATAAGCACCGCCACAGTCACAATACTGACCGGCACAATTATGCCACATAGCTGTCCCCATGAATCAATCAGACCAACACCTGCCGGAATAAACATAACAGGCATTATCTCTATAAGAAATCTTCCCGTTTCTTTTACATGCCGCAGCTTAAGAATTCCCGTTAATAAAGCAACAAGCATAAGTAACATTCCGTATATGCTTGCGGGTATCGGAAGCGGCAGACATAATTTCAAAATTTCTCCTGCAAATGATATTGCTAAAATAATCATAAATTGTTTTAAATATTTCATATGTATTGTCTCCGTATTTTTACTCCCTAATAATACTACAACAAAATTATGAATTTTTACAGTCCTTCGTTTTCACAAAAAAACATCCGATTAATTCTCAAAACATATTAATTTTTTCTTGTAAAATGGTATAATTGATATGTATTTTTTTTACGAAATGAGGATTTTTAGCATGAGAAAAAACCACATCACACTTTTCATCGCAGGAGTGTTATGTGTTGTGATTAATCTTTTGCTTCATGTGTTAACACAACATTTTAACCTCCCAATATATCTTGACAGTACCGGCACCATTCTAATTTCTGCCCTAAGCGGATATCTGCCGGGAATTTTCGTTGCTCTAGCATCATGTCTTATCAAAGGTGCGTTATTTGAGAGCTCCCTTATTTATTTTGGAATTACAGATATTGTTGTTGCCGTGTGCAGTGCACATTATTTTGGCAGACACGACCGCAACAAGAACAAATATCTGCGTCTGTTTTTACTGTTTGCCACAATAATAATAACAGGAATAATGTTTGACTTATGTTTCATTCATTTCTTTCCATCTGCAGTGAAATGGAGCAGGATTAATTTACTTGCATTTAATTTTTATACAAAACACCATATAAACAAAACAGCATCGAAAGTGTTAGTTATCTCTCTTATCAATACAATCGACAAACTAATTATTCTTCCTGTTTGTTTTGCAATAATCAAGGTTCTCCCGCTAAAACTGAGGAATTCTCTTGTGTTAAACGGATGGCGTCAGACTCCTATCAGTGATGATGAAGCTATAGATTCAGTCAGTTGCCGCTCTATCTCGTTAAAAACAAGCATTATCTTTATGCTCTCGTTTGCATGTATTTCAATATCGCTAATAGCTGCATTAATAAGCCTTTTGCTTTTCAAGAACTATTCTTTGGACAAGCACAAGCAAATAGCCAAAAGCAGTGCCGCTCTTGCTGCAACATTTGTTAACGGCGATAATGTGGAACGCTACCTTAATGAAGGTGAAGTACTCGACTACAATGAAACAAAAGAAAAGTTAAATGACATACGTGATTCGTCACCGATTATTGAATTTGTCTATGTGTATAAGGTAATGGCCGACGGATGCCATGTAATATTCGATCTTGATACGGAAGAACTGGCGGGTGGAAAGCTCGGCGAGGTAGTTCCTTTTGATGAGTCCTTCCTCCCATATGTCGATACGCTTATGTCCGGAAATGATATTGATGCCATTATTACCGATGATACTTTTGGATAGCTTCTGACGGAATATGAACCTGTATATGACAGCAAAGGAAATATTGTATGTTTTGCAGCTGTTGATATACAGATGAAAGATTTGCGTAACTACGAATATGAATTCCTTGTAAAACTCATATCGTTATTCTTAGGCTTCTTTATTCTTGTTATGGCAATCGGTATGTGGCTTGCAAGATACCGCCTTATCTACCCGGTTAATACTATGGCAGCTTCGGCAAGTGACTTTGCTTACAATACCGAGGAGGCACGCGAAAACAACGTTTCCCGTCTGAAGAATCTCAACATCCATACGGGAGATGAGATAGAAAACCTGTATAAAGCGATGGTTAAAACAACCCAGGACAGCATGGATTACTTTAGTGCGCTTCAGTCTAAAACCCAGAAGATATCTGAGTTACAAAGCGGTCTTATCATGGTTCTTGCGGACATTGTAGAAAACAGGGACGAATCAACGGGTGACCACATTAAGAAAACCGCCGCATACGTTAATATTATCATGCAAAAAATGAGGGAAGACTGTTGTCACCTCGACATACTGACTGATGAATACATCTCAGACACTGTCCTGTCTGCTCCTTTACATGATATTGGTAAAATTAAAATTCCGGATGCAATATTAAATAAACCGGGCAAGCTTACCGACGAGGAATTTGAGATAATGAAAACTCATACTACCGCCGGTGAAAAAATCATAGACCAGACAATAGCAACAATGCCGGACGCAGACTACCTCTTACAGGCCAAACAGCTTGCAGGTCTACATCATGAACGCTGGGACGGCAGAGGATACCCTTATGGACTTAAAGGTAAAGAAATACCTCTTTGTGCCAGAATAATGGCTGTTGCGGATGTATTTGATGCCCTTGTTTCAAAGCGCTATTACAAAGATGCATTCTCACTTGAAAAAGCATTTTCGATAATCGAGGAAGAATCCGGCACGCATTTTGATCCTGATGTTGTAAATGCGTTCCTTTCCTCAAGACCACAGGTTGAAAAGGTTGCTAAAGAGTTTGAGCATTGTTAAAAAATTAGATTGAATTTTATGTATATATGGTGTTACAATAGTAATGTTTTTCTTTTATTTTTAATTTAACGATTTTAATATTGAAAATTCATATACAGGAGGCAAAGCCATGGGCGGATTTTTTGGAGTTGCAGCTAAAGAAGACTGCGTATTTGATTTATTTTTCGGAATTGACTATCACTCTCATCTTGGAACAAGAAGAGGCGGAATGTTAGTCTACAACGAAGAGACTGGTTATGATCGTGCAATTCACAATATTGAAAATGCACCTTTTAGAACTAAATTTGACAAAGAAGCCAACACAATGAAGGGAACTCTTGGCATCGGCTGTATTTCCGATTATGAACCACAGCCTTTATTGGTTCGTTCTCATCACGGAACATTTGCACTTACAACCGTAAGTAAGATTAACAATGTGGATGAACTAACAAAGCAGCTTTTCGATAACGGTTGCTCACACTTTCTTGAGATGAGCAGCGGTGAAGTTAATTCAACAGAACTTGTAGCTGCTCTCATTAACCAGAAGGATAATCTTATCGACGGAATTAAGTATGCCATTGACAGCATTGACGGTTCGCTCTCTTTGCTTCTTCTTAATGAACAGGGTATTTATGCGGCAAGAGATAAGTATGGAAGAACACCTGTTGTTATAGGTAAAAAAGTAGACGCTTTTTGTGTATCATTTGAAAGCTTTGCATATAAAAATCTTGGTTACAAGGATTACAAAGAATTAGGACCGGGAGAGATTGATGTTATTACAAGTACCAACTGCGTTACTTTGGTTAAGCCGGGCAGTGAGATGAAAATATGTACTTTCCTTTGGGTTTACTACGGATATCCTGCAAGTTCATACGAAGGAATCAGTGTTGAAAAAATGCGTTACAACTGTGGTCAGAAGATGGCAGGAAGAGATAATGTTTCACCTGACGTAGTTGCAGGTGTTCCTGATTCAGGAACAGCACATGCAGTTGGATATTCTAACGAATCAGGTATCCCATTCTCAAGACCATTTATAAAATACACACCAACATGGCCACGTTCATTTATGCCTACAATGCAGTCAAAGAGAAATCTCATCGCCAAAATGAAGCTCTTAGCTGTAGATGATCTTATTAAAGATAAAAGTCTTCTTCTTATAGACGACTCAATCGTTCGTGGAACACAGCTTCGTGAAACAACACAGTTCCTTTACGAAAGCGGTGCAAAAGAAGTTCACATTCGTCCTGCATGTCCGCCATTACTTTACGGATGCAAGTACCTTAACTTCTCAAGATCAACTTCTGAGATGGATCTTATTACAAGACGAGTTATTGAAAGACTTGAACACGGTAACGTTACCGATGAAGTATTAAAAGAATACGCCGACCCTGATTCTCCAAAATACGAGAAGATGGTCGATGAGATATGTAAAGAACTTCACTTCACATCACTTAGATTCAACAGACTTGATGATATGTTAGATGCAGTAGGAATTGACCACTGCAAACTTTGTACATACTGTTGGAACGGTGAAGAATAAATGAAACGGGGGACGGTTCCTCGTTTCACCCGAACATTTCAAGGTCTTTTAGAAGTCCTTCCTGAGATAGAACTCTTACAGCGTGGATGCCAAAATCATTAGCGGCATCCACGTTTTCTTTTCTGTCATCAAAGAAGATACACTCTTCTTTCTTTAACGAGAAACGGTTAAGAAGCTCCTCATAAATTGCAAAATCAGGCTTAATCTTATTAACCATATACGACACTAAAATCCCGTCAGCATCTTCAAGAAAATCCGCATAACGTGTGTGCTTATTAAATAAGACCTCTGAATAATTTGATAATATGTATATTCCGTAACCTTTTTGTTTCAATTCATGCACTCTTTTCCACACTTTAGGTCTTGGCACGTGCATAAATTCCCCGTGACGAATAAACCAGCCTATTACTTCACCGAAAGCTGGATGTTTTTTTGCATACATTGCAATAAGTTCTTCTTCACTTACAGTTCCAAGGTCAAAAAATGTCCACAGCTTTTCATCATCATCAAATATAAGTTCTCCGACCTTTTGCGCCTCATTTTCATCAAGACCATAGTCCATGAGCATCTCTTTCCAACGGTAAGATAAAAGAACATCTCCCACATCAAATATTATATTTTTAAATTGTTTTTTAACTGTCATTTCTTCTCCTGTTTAATCGTTGTATGCTACATCATAATAATCGTCTGCACATAAAGAACTATTAACATCACTACTCCCATTACGGTAAACCACGCAATATACTCCTTTTTCTTTTCAGGCATCTCATTGGCAAGAAGTTTAAATGAAATAAGACTTGCCATGGATGCAATGAGCGTTCCCAACCCACCAATGTTGATTCCTACAATAAGCTTTTCATATTCGTCAGTAAATCCCGACAACAACAGGGCTGCCGGAACATTGCTTGTCACCTGGCTTACTAAAATACTCGTAATTACCTCATGCCCGTTAACCATATCTTTGATAAATGAACTAAAGCTCTCTATTCTTCCCATGTTTCCTATAAAAACAAACAATGCCGTGAACGTAAGAAGCAGAGAGTAATCCGCTTTTTTTAACACTTCCCTGTCAAGAACAATCGCACAGATTATCACCGTAACAAATACTATCCTGTAGTCAATCAGTCTTACAACAGTCAGTATGCAAAGTACAAATAATATAGAATACGTGACTGTAAGTTTTAACGTCTTTGCCTTTTTCTTATTGTCCTTTTCAATTTTATTCTGTGGCTTGTAAGTAAATGTATTGTGCTCATCATCTCTTATAAGAAATATAATAAATATAAATAAAAATATCATTGCAAGAGAAAGAGCGCTGTATGGTAAAACAGTCAAAATAAACTTTAAAAGACTAAATTGTGACACTTCAAAAAGATAAAGGTTTTGTGGATTGCCAAGCGGGGTCAACATACTTCCGAGATTTGCCGCCATTGTCTGAAGACACACTATCGGCACAATCCAGTGTTTTATCTTATCTTTTCCCATTAACTTTAATACCGTAAAGGTAAATGGGACAAATGTTATTAATGCAACATCATTTGTTATAAACATTCCAAGAACAAAACAAAGCATTACAAGAACTATTACAACCTGGTTAATCTTTGTCGTTCTTTCAAGCAGTTCACTAGCAAGCTTTTTAAACAAACCGATCTTATCAAAACCTGCCACAACGATCATAAGGCAAAAAAGTACTGCAAGTGTTCTGTAATCTATGTATTTTGCATATTCCCTGTCCGGAGAAACAAAAAAGCAGGAGACCGCTGCCAGAACAACCGCTACGCATAATACTATTTCTTTTTTCACAAAATCCGTTACGTTTTTCATGGCAATTACCTCTTGCTTTTTGTAATTTTTTATTATTTTATCAAGTCTTTTACAACTTCTCCGGCTATAATAAGCCCCACCACCGACGGAACAAATGCAATGCTTCCCGGTGTTACCCTTTTTTTGTGACTACCTCCATCCAAACTTTCGCTCTCTTCATCAGATTGCGGTACAATTGGTTTTTCCTTCGAATAAACTACCTTCAGACTATCCACGCCTCGTCTTTTCAATTCGCGGCGCATTACTTTTGCAAGCGGACATACGCTGGTCTCATAAATATCAGCCACCTCAAATGCCGTTGCATCTAACTTGTTACCGGCCCCCATGCTGCTTATTACAGGCACATTTGCCTGCTTTGCCCGCATTACCAGCTCAAGTTTTGCAGTTACCGTATCAACCGCATCTACTACATAATCGTATTCCTCAAAAGGAAACTCATCTGCTGTCTGCGGAAGAAAAAACTTATTATGTACGGTAACATCAATATCAGGATTTATATCCTTTATGCGATCACGCATAACTTCTGTTTTATATTTTCCGACACTGCTAA
Organism: uncultured Lachnospiraceae bacterium; assembly: GCA_902766825.1. Classification (GTDB taxonomy): domain Bacteria; phylum Bacillota; class Clostridia; order Lachnospirales; family Lachnospiraceae; genus CACXFB01. The sequence continues at coordinate 107,220 of CACXFB010000022.1, read as the reverse complement.
CAGTCGCAATTATCTGCCTGTTAATATTACTTGGCGCAACCTTGTCATCATCAATAAGTTCAAGCGAACCTATACCGCTTCTTGCAAGGGCTTCACACACATAACCGCCCACACCGCCGATGCCAAAGACTGCAACTTTGGCTTTTGCAAGGCGGTTAAGTGCTTCATCACCTATCAGAAGTTTTGTTCTTACAAGCGTTGCATCACTGCCTGATCTATCACTGCACGCATCGGAACAATTATCTGTTACATGCATATTACGCTTATATCACTTTCTGCACCTTTTTCGCTGATTACCTTTGCAGCTGCATCATTATCGGATGTCTTAACAACAAGTGTAGCACTGTCGGCAGATGTTGAAATTCCGTACATGTACTCAATGCTTAAGTCAAGCTCATTAAATAATCCCATAAGCTTATCAAGTGTTCCTGCAATGTTAGGGAATTTAACAACTAAAACCTTTGTGATTATAGCTGAAAATCCGGCTGCTTCAAGAACCTCTTTTGCCTTAGGTGCATCTGAAACTATCATTCTAAGCAGACCATACTCACTTGTATCTGCAAGAATCATTGATGCAATGTTGATATTACCATCCGAGAGGCACTTACTTACCTGCTCCATTCTTCCCTTTTTGTTTTCCACAAATACCGATACCTGTTTTGTCAGCATACCCATACCTCCTCTTTCATGTTAAACAAGATTTCTGTTATCAATAACGTGAACTGCTTTACCCATGCTTCTTTCAATGCTCTTTGGTTCAACCAGAGTAATCTTTGCCTGAATTCCAAGTGCCTGATGAATAACATGTCCGATTTTCTTAGAAAGCTGTTCAAGCTGTTTAATCTCATCAGTAAAGAATTTCTCTTCAACTTCAACCTTGATTTCAAGAGTATCAAGATTATTTACACGATCAACAATCATCATATAGTGAGGTGTTGTCTCACCCATTTCAAGGAGAGCTGCCTCAACCTGTGAAGGGAATACATTAACACCGCGGATAACAAGCATGTCATCAGAACGGCCTTTGAATCTGCTGATTCTTGCAGTTGTTCTTCCACATTCACATTTATCATATGTGATACTTGTAAGATCCTTTGTTCTGTATCTTATCATTGGAAGACCTTCCTTAGTGAGAGTTGTAAATACAAGTTCTCCAACCTCTCCAGGTGCAACCGGCTCAAGTGTATCAGGAGCAATAATCTCTGGGAAGAAATGATCTTCATGAACATGAAGTCCCTTGTGGAACTCGCAATCTGCTGCCACACCAGGTCCCATAATCTCACTGAGTCCGTAAATATCATGAGCATTGATTCCAAGTTCTTCTTCTATCTGAAGTCTCATCTGCTCTGTCCAAGGCTCCGCACCACACACAGCAGTTTTAAGCTTAATCTGATCTCTTACACCCATCTCCTTGATTGTCTCTGCAATGTGAAGAAGGTATGAAGGTGTACATGCGATACCTGTTGCCTCAAAATCGAGCATCATTGTGATAAGCTTTTTAGTGTTACCTGTAGACATAGGAACAACTGTTGCGCCAAGATTCTCGGCACCGTAATGAAGTCCGAGACCACCGGTGAAAAGTCCGTATCCGTATGCTACCTGAATAATATCTTCTCTTCTCAATCCTGCCATGTAGAGAATTCTTGCAACACATTCAGCCCAGATATCGATATCTCTTCTTGTATATCCTACAACCGTTGCCTTACCCGTTGTACCGCTCGATGCGTGAACACGGACAATCTCTGACTTTGGAACGGCAAATAGACCAAACGGATAATTGTCTCTAAGGTCTGCCTTTGTTGTATAAGGAAGTTTTGTAATATCTTCTATTCCTTTTATATCACCAGGCTCTATACCAACCTTTTGCATCTTCTTTCTGTAAAACTCTACGTTGTGGTAAACCCTGTTTACAGTCTTGACAAGACGTGCACTCTGAAGTGCTGCCATCTCATCGCGCGACATACATTCTTTTGCTTCATTCCAGATCATTTTTTTCCAATCTCCCATCCAAGTTCAAATGCTTTTGTATTAATCTCTATTGTCTTCTTTGGAACTGTGTTTTCCACAACCTTAATCCACTGCTCTTTTGTAAAGTCCATATGTGCAGCTGCAAGTCCAAGAACAATAATATTAAATACCTTTGAGTTACCAAGTTTCTTAGCTTCTGTCATGGCATCAACCTTAAGAACTTTATGTTCTTCTTCAAGCTTTTCAATGATACCTTCAGGATACTGTGCCATTCCGGTAACAACTGTTATCGGTTCAATCTTCTGGTCATTAACTATAAGCACCCCGTCTTTTTTAAGGAAATGAATATATCTTAATGCTTCAAGTCTCTCAAATGCGATAAGCACATCAGCCTGTCCTTCTTCAACAATAGGCTCAGCTACTGTTTCGCCGTATCTTACAAATGTTACAACGCTTCCTCCACGCTGTGCCATTCCGTGAACTTCTGAAAGTTTTACATCATATCCGCCTTCTATTGCAATTCCGCCTAATATACGGCTTGTAAGCAAAGTTCCCTGTCCGCCTACTCCAACGATCATAATATTTTTAGTCTGCATTATGCTTCAACCTCCTTGATGGCATCAAATTTGCAAAGTCCCTTACAAAGACCGCATCCGTTACACATTGTGTCATCTATCGAAATTGTTCCGTCTTCGTTCTTAGTTATAGCAGGACATCCCGGTCTTAAACATGCTCCGCACTTCTTGCATTTTTCAGGAACCGGTTCACATTTTGTCTTAAATACATTGCCTTTAAGAAGTACACATGGTGCTTTGCATATAATAACCGATACTTCTTCTCTCTTAGTCTCTTCCTTAACTGCGTTCTCAAGTCCTTCAAGATCAAATGAACTTACTTCATATACATGCTCAATTCCAAGTGACTTGCAAAGGTTATAAATGTTAATCATGTATGTTGTCTCACCTTTAAGAGTCTTACCTGTTGCGGCATGATCCTGATGACCTGTCATGGCTGTTGTTGAGTTATCAAGAATGAGAACCGTTCCAACACCTTTGTTGTAAACCATATTCATAAGTGAATTGATTCCTGTATGAAGGAATGTTGAATCTCCGATAACAGCAACCCAGTCCTTAACATAATCTTTTCCTTTTGCCTTCTCCATACCGTGAAGTGTACTGATTGAAGAACCCATACATACAGAAGTCTCAACAACTGAAAGAGGTGGTACGGCACCAAGTGTATAACATCCGATATCACCTGCTGCATGAATCTTTAACTTCTTAAGTACTGTGTACACACTTCTATGTGGACATCCAGGGCAAAGAATCGGTGGACGTGCAGGAACATCTGCTGCCTCTTTAACATCAGGCTGCTGTCCAAGAAGTGCTTTCTTTAAAAGTGTTGCACTATACTCACCCTGAAGAGTAAATATTTCTTTACCTACACACTTGATTCCCCATGATTTAACCTGCTCTTCGATTACAGGCTCAAGTTCCTCAAAGATGTAGAGCTTATCAACCTTTGAGGCGAACTCTTCAATAAGCTTTTTAGGCAATGGATGAACCATTCCAAGTTTTAATACAGAAGCATTGGGCATTGCTTCCTTAACATACTGATAAGGGATACCGCTTGTGATAAATCCTATTGATGTATCATTGTATTCTACCTTATTAATAGGGAAATCATATCCGTCAGCAGCAAGTGCCTTCATTCTGTCTTCAACAACAATATGACGAAGCTTTGCATTGCCCGGCATCATAACATTTTTCTTAATATCTTTAACGTAAGGTCTGTCCTCACGGTTATCTCTGTCACAAAGTTCAACAATTCCCTGTGAATGTGCAAGTCTTGTTGTTGTTCTTACGATAACAGGTGTGTCGTATTTTTCACTTATATCATAAGCAAACTTGACAAATTCCTTTGCCTCTGATGAATCTGCAGGCTCAATTACAGGAACCTGTGCAGCTCTTGCAACGCATCTTGTATCCTGCTCGTTCTGTGAGCTGTACATACCAGGATCATCTGCTGCAACCATAACAAGTCCGCCGTTAACACCTATATAAGCAACTGTATAGAGCGGATCCGATGCAACATTTACACCTACGTGCTTCATAGATACCATTGAACGAACACCACTCATTGATGCTCCGATGGCAACCTCTGTTGCAACTTTCTCATTAGGGCTCCACTCTGCATAAATCTCATCATACAAAGCTACATTTTCACTGATTTCCGTACTTGGAGTACCAGGGTAAGCTGCTGAAACTTTAACTCCCGCTTCCCACGCACCTCTGGCAATGGCTTCATTACCAAGCATAATCTTCTTTTCTGACATTTTTGCTCCTCTTTCCCGGCAACCAACCGTTAGTTACACATTATGGTTACCTATATATTATAGTGTATATTATGACATCAAAATCATTATTAATCTTGATGTAAAAGGGTCTGATTATTCGTGAATAAACACGGCATCGTAGAAATTAATCAGTCCGTACAGTGCCTGCGCGTCATCATACTGCAGATTGACGCAGCCGTGTGATCCTCTTCTTTTATAAAGGTCCTTTGTCCATGAACTCCAGTCACGACGATTCATGTAATGATAACCCGTTCCGGACCACATAATTCTTATCCAGTACTTTGTCGGTGTCGAATAGTCATCACCGGTAAGCACATAAGATTCTTTCTTTTCCTTTACGTAATAGCATCCAAGCTTTGTCTTACGCTCAGGGTCTGACGGAAGTCCCGTAACACATATGCACTCATGTGCAAGCTTTCCGTCTTTATATACATAAACTTTCTGCTCTGAAATATCAACTTCGCTGTAATTCTTAGGATCCCAGTCGTTATTAATGTTCGAACAGTCAAGTTTAAATGCCGTATTAGAGAATACCGGTTCCCACGTTGTTGTCAGATTATCCTGACTTGTTGATGTCGGGCTGTTAATATACTGCTCAACAGCTCCCCATTCTTTTTCCATTGTAAGCTGTTCATAAGCAGCTTCTAATGTCTTGTCATAATCAATACGCCAACCGTAATCTCCACCAGATACCTGAATCTTCTTGCCATCATGTGTAGTAAAATCTCTTGTTGCTCCTACCGTCTTATACTTTAAGCAGAAATCCTCTATCCACTTAGACAGTCCGTCCTTATCCATAGTTACTCTTCCGTCCGGCAACAACTTAATCCATTTGCGTATGTCATCAGGAGTTATAGTCTCGTATTGACCATCTCCCATATCCCACGATAACCACTGGTACAATGTAGTATTGTAATTATGATACGCCTTTAAAATGCTTTCCGATTCGGATGTAACAGCCGGTTGCTTATACACGCTGTCCTCACCTGTGTCTTCACTTATGTCCATCTCTTTTTCAAGACGTGACACAGCATCATTTGTCTTTACCATCAAAGCGGAAGCATCTATAATGTTGCCGCCCTGCTCCGGAATCACTACCACGGTCTTCTTTTCATCTGAGTATTCAACCCTGGCATTAACAGGTTCTCTAAGCGGATACTTATCGCTTCCGGTAACCATCTCGCTGTTTGAAACAATCTGAGCAAGCTTTGCCTGATTAATGTTAACATCCAGATCAACGCTGTATTGCCTGCTTCCTGTCATCTTTCCTATCGCAAAGGTATCATGCTCTTCGTTGTATACTTTTGCAATCTCACTCTCATTAGCCAGCTCAAGGTCAATATCCTCACCCTTGATAACAAGTCCTGCTCCATCTCTTCCCTTAATTGTCAACGAATAATCTGAGATATCTTTGGTTATTGCTTCAACAGACTCTTCATATGACATTCCGGATACATCCACACCATTAAATGTTGTATTAGGGTACCATGCCTTATCATACTTAAATAAGGCCGCAAGAAAAACTCCGACAGCAACGTCGGCTGCTACAAAGCATCCTACTGCAACAAGCAGTTTATTCTTCTTTTTCATACCTAAATTTAAATCCTCCTTACAAAAGGGCACAATAAGCCCTGATTTTAATTATACTGAAATTGTATCGTGTTTTCAATGGCATAATTACAATGAAAAAGCCGCAGAAAACGGATTGCAAACCATGTTGCAACCGCTTTTTGCGACCATACCTTCCCTGCACGTACCCGGCAGGAATATTTTAATGCTTTTTTACTGTAGAACCGATATTACTCTGCACCCTTAAGAGCCTCTACCATGTCTATATTTTTATTTTTTCTTGAAACCATAAAGCTTACTAAGAAAGACACTCCAAAGGTTATGGCGATTCCGGCAATGTATGTTACCGGTCCAAGGTAGATGTTAAGTTCATACTCGGAAGCCAGAGCGGCAATCAGTCCCGAAAGTGCAGCCACTCCCGTGAACATTCCAATCACAATTCCTACCACCGTAATCCACATGTTCTGGCTAATAAGCAGGGAAGCAATTCTTTTATCCTTAAATCCTACCACCTTAAGAGTTGCCATCTCAGTATAACGCTCTGTGTAACTCATCACTCCTAAATTGTAAAGAACAACTATGGCAAGGATGGAACCTGCCACAATCAGCATCCCAATCATAAGATACATAATCACCATGAATTCATCAAAGGAATCTATTATAGTCTGCTTTGAGGAAACATTTTTGATGGCATCCTCCTGGGTAATATCCTCCTTTTGGGTAGCAGTGTAAATTGCAGTTACCGGTGTGGAGATTCCCTCACTCTTTGCAAACTGAGAGGTTATTGCAATGCTTTCTGTCATAGAGGAAATGACACCAGCCACTCTAGGAGAGTACTCATCATCCGTTCCATAAGGGCTTATAACTATCGTGTCCCCTTCTTTTACATCATATTTTTTTGATATTCTTGAACATATATACGCACCGTCACTCTCAATATCAAAGAAATTATTATCCGTATCCATGAATCGAATCATGTCATGACTAATATCGTATATTTCAAGTCCCACAGCATCCCCTTTCAGTTCCACGCTCATGGCAGCACAGGTATCACCATCGTATTTTTCTGCAAGCTCCTGCGCAGTGTCATCATCAACATTTTCTGAAAGATTAATGCAGGAGGTGTACATTGCAGCTTCCTTATAGTAAAGGTCTATATATTCATCCATCGTATCCTTCATACCAAAGGAGCCAACAATGATTGTCATACATCCGGTTATACCAAGCAAGGTCATAGCTGTTCTTGACTTGTGTCTGAAAATGTCCCTTAAGTTCCACTTGGTGCCAAAGGATAATTTCTTCCAGAAAGGTGTTCTTTCCAGCAAAAGATTTTTAACCTTAGAAGGCACATAAGGACGAAGGGTCTGTGCCGCACTTCCCCTTAGCATTTTCTTTACTGACATATATCCAACACCGGTAAGAAGCACAATCATTACAACAATAAGAACATAGCAGAACCAGGGAATATACATTCTCCAGTACGGCATATCAAGGTATGTACCCATTGCACCCTTTGGATTCATTATCATGTAATTGAGGGCAACTCCGATAATAACACCTATGACACAGCCGATTATCCCTACAAACAATGCATATGATGTGTAGAAAGTTAATATAGCCCTGTCCCTGAAACCTAAGGCTTTTAAAATTCCAATCTGGGTCTTCTCTTTTGTGACAAGCCTGTGCATGGTGGTAACCATGGTAAGCACTGCAATTGCAACAAATATTACAGGCAGTACAGAGCCCATGGTCTTTCCCTCTTCCTCCTCGCCTTTTGCTTCGGCATAGGAAATGGTCTCGTCCTTGGTAAGCACCATCATTGTTCTTCCCAGTGCCTCATTTACCAGTTCCTTAAACTCATCTTCTTCCACATCACTTATCACATTAAGCTGAGGATAATATTCAAAGCCCACATTTTTCTTATAGAAGACCGGTGATACATAAGCGAAACCAAAAGTATCATAATCCGGCATCAGCTGGGTTTCATCCCTGACACATATGAGATGTTCACTTGCCTTGACAAGACCTGCCACCTTTCCCGTCATCTCCATGTTGTTATAGACAAATGTTATTTCATCCCCTGCTTTTATATCATTTGCATTGGCGTATTTATCGCCAAGCCACACTGCATCCTCATCTTCCGGGTCATATTCTTTGCCGTCACCCATAAGCTTAAATCCGGATACTTTAAAATTCTCGGTAACCGTAAGATTTACGGCATCCCCATCCATATCCTTCACATCTGCCGGCACACAGATATACCTTGAAACCTCTTTTACTCCTTCTATATCTTGAATCTTTTGTACATCCTCTTTTGAAAATGCACCTGCAAGGGGCAGTTCCTTAAGCATATCCAACAGGGAATTACCGCTTTCTTTAGAATCATTTCCAGTCGCGATACTGTTAGACATTATTCTGTAATCGGCATAGTTTGTCTCGTCATTAAACTTTGCGGTATTCTCTGATATAGTCTTCCACTCAGCATTAAAGCCAATGAAAATTCCCATTCCGATTCCTATCATTATAATCATGGAAATAAACTGGGCTTTATACAGCTTCATGGTTCTGAAAAATTTCTTTTTTAACATGTTCCATGCACCATCCAATCTCTGTTTTTTGTCAAACTGTCTGCTCTTAAAACAATCCGGGTATTACCAGTCGATTTCATCAACACTGCTTGGATTTGGCTGTTCCTCATAAGACTTTATTTTGCCGTTTTTAACTTTGATGATAACATCTGCCATCTTAGCTATGTTCTGGTTATGGGTAACTATTATTATGGTTTTGTTGCGGTTTCTCGCCATGGACAAAAGCAGTTTTAACACAAGCACTCCTGTCTGGGAATCAAGTGCTCCCGTAGGCTCATCGCAAAGAAGGATTTTAGGGTTCTTGGCAAGAGCTCTGGCGATACTTACCCTTTGCTGCTCTCCACCGGAAAGTTGTCAATATGGTCTAATAAATCAACCTCCTTAAGCATCTCCTTTGTCGGCAGCGGGTCACTGGTAATCTCCCCTACCAGTTCAATATTTTCACCTACCGTCAGCGTAGGAATAAGATTATAAAACTGAAATACAAACCCTACCTTTCCTGCTCTGTAGTCCGACAGCTCGTCTCCTGACAGTTTTGATATGTCCATGCCATCCACCACAATCTGTCCGTCAGTGGGATTATCAAGTCCCCCAAGCATGTTAAGAAGCGTGGATTTGCCGGCTCCTGACGGACCAAGTATTACTACAAACTTTCCTTCCTCAAGATTAAGGGAAACATCATCAAGTGCGTGAAGTTCATGCTCCCCGGTTTTATAAATTTTTGAAACGTTTTTTAATTCAACTAATGACATTGTATGATTCCTACATTCTGAATGTTGGTTAGTTACGTCTAACTTGTTAGTAGTTATATCATAATAAAACGGTCCTGTCAATATTCCGGGGAGAGAATACCGTCAGAACCGTTTAAGGGGGAGAAAACAAAAAATAAACTAATAAGCGTAAAACACAAACTCTTCATTTGCAAACATTATTTTGTCACCATGAGATAGTTTGACCTCGGTATTACTAGGTATCATTTTCCCATTAACAAATGTTTTATTAGTAGAATTGGTGTCCACTACAAAACATTCATCACCTTTTTTCACTATTTTTGCATGGCTTCTACTAATAGCTGAGTTATTTGTAATTACATAATCAACATAACTTTTTTCTTTTCCAATTTTAAAATTATCCGTATTTATTACAACACGTTCATTATTGTTTTTTCTGATTAAATATGTCTGACTTACTCCACTTGATGGTCCAAGCACGGTAGTTCCCTGATCCTCATCATTCAATACTGTTGTATCTCCAAATCCCACCATTGGCATTTGCACAGAATTAGGACCTGCAAGGGACGGCTGGCTGATGTTCCTTGGTTCCACAGGCGATGGAATTGCCGGTGGTTTAGGTGCTTGTGGTGCTTGCGGCGCAATAGGTGCACTCGGACGCCCAACATTTCTATTTGAAGTTGTGTCAACTGGTGTAGCAGGCACAACCGGTACGCTGTCTGCTCCTTTTTTCTTTTCTTTCTTTTTTTCCTTCTGTTTTTTATATTTGGCGGCATTATCAGCATTATAATGCTGCATCAGATACAGCCAGCTTATTTCATCATCCGAACCGGAGTTCTTTGTATTCACATTATTCTTTGCAGGTATAGCAGTACTCTTTCCCGGTATAACTGTTCCATTTATGTTTTTTGAAACAGGTACACCTGGAGTATTTTTAACAGGAGCACTTACAGCAGGACTGCTTACAGGAGTCATGGGTGCCTGTACTACCGGTGTTCTTTGTATTTCCTGCCTTTCAAATCTTTGCTCCTTTTTTATCTCTGTTTTTTTCTCAACTGCACTATTGTTATTATTTATGTACTTTTCTCCCCTTATCTCCATCAGCACTGTTTTAAAATCAGCTATATTTACCACACTGCTGGTGTTCAGATAATTCATCAGCGTTGCAACATAGGAATTGTTTTCACTTTGATTAAAAATAGCCGAAAATAGCATGGACTTAAAAAATGCATTTAAATCCGAATCATCATTCTTATCACAGATTATTGGTTTACATATAAGCGATATTTTTTTACTGCTCACATCAATAAACATATACTCAGGATCAATAACAATGGATTTAGTATCCAACATGTATTTCTGTGAAATTGAAAATGCATCAAGTATTTGTATAAACAGATCTGTAATACTAGATTTTGTCATTTCATTTTTTATATAATCATTGACTGTAACCTTTGATGTAACATTATAAAATGCTTTTTGTGTTTCATCAATCTGCTGAAAATATATCTTGCAAAAACCTTCAACATCATTATTACTCAACATTCCCACTGTTACAGAATCCATGCTCTGTGTTTCATCTAATGTGTATACCAGGTTATTTGTATTACCGTTCATCTCATATGTAAAGTTATTCATAATAATCCTCCATCAGTGTGTAAATAATCTTACTCTCGCCTTTTTTGTATAATCAAAAGATGCAAGACCATTAATATCAAACAAAAAAGACTGATTATATTTAATTTTTATTATTAAATCATTTCCTTCGATACTACTTTCGCTAAAATCCAGAGAATCTTCATCTATACCACATACATGAAGCATATCCTTCATTTTCGCCTCATCACCACCGGAAAAATAAGCAATAAATCTTTCTTTAACAGCTTGCTCCACATCTGAGTCTCCACCTTTGTACCATTGTGTTGTATTAACAAAGCCACCATCATCTGATGTTTCGGTAAATAGATTTATAACATTGGTCAGCAAACTGTCAATTCCCGAAATATCACCCATTCCTGCACTTGCAAGCTTATCATTTGCATATGCGTCATAGGATAAGCTTTCTGCTGACTGATATAGTGCATGTGAAACAAGAAAATCTCCTGTGAACATCAGCATAAACCCATATATAAACATAATGAGCATCATAAATATCGGTACAACAATACAAGCTTCAAGAGATATCACTCCGCATTCATTATCTTTTTTCATACATAATCTCCAAACTTTATTAAAACGATAATTCCTGTACAATATCTACTATCAAATAATCAATATGAAACACTTGTTTTAAAGTTTCCTGAACTTACATATTCCTCATACAGCTTAAAAAGATAACTCAACTGAGGATTCATATCTGTTCCAAGCTGGGTATAGGATTTTTTCAAAGTAAATCCTTCACCGTTCTTTTGCTTTGCCTCAAGAGTAATCAGATTTTTAGTATTGCCAAGCAATTTATTCTCGGGTTTAAAAAACATATTTAGCGCCAGGTATCCTTTGTATTTCACAACAAAAGGTTTTGAAGTTTTATCTCCTGTATCATCTGATTTATCTAATGATGCAGAGGAACCATCATCCAATGAACTTATTCTGTTTTTTAGTTCATTTTTCAATACATCACTTAATCCATCCCCTATATCTTTAATAAAGTCACCAATTCCTGTGGCTGTACAATATGCTTTTGTTTTGATAAATGACACATCTCCACCATTGACAATTACCATTGTATCCAACAAAGGTTCTAACATAATCACGATAAGATACACTAAAAAAGCACCAATTGATGCTGCTCCTGCAAGTGCCGCAACCTGAGGATCTGGATCTATAAAAACAGGTATTAAATCACATACAAGTCTAATAAAATAAATATCCCAGAATGCTGCAACCTGATTTGCAACTTCGTCTTGCGAATTATACAGCAGGTATTCAAGTTCAGCTCCTCTAAACATCTTATTCGACTTATTACCCCCAAATGGTATGTCTGCATATTTATAACCGGTAATCATGGTATCGTTACCGTTTTTAAGGTTACCTTTCAAGTCAAAATCAGACCTGCAGCTAAAAACACCTGTAGCATAAGCTATTAACAGAAATTTATCATATGCATTTGTGATTCCTCCTGTAGCCAGTTCCTTCAATCCTGTTATTTTTTCATTAATCGTTTGATTCAAATGCTTAAAAAGGCCCTTGACTGAATTCATGAAACTTGCCATAGCCCTTAATATTCCTACTATATTTCCACTGGCTGTAGAATTTTTCAATTGATTAATTGCTTTGTCAATATCTTCAAGCATTTCATCTATGCCGTCTCTTGCCGGGTCAATACCACTTAATGCCGTAACCCTGGCATTGAGCTTATCATTAGCAAGCAGGTTAACCCCGGTGAGGCTTTTTAATGTACTAACCAAATCTTGAAGCTGCTTAATTAACGAGTTATTAATTCCGTCCTTCAGACTCTTGGTGGCTTCTTTTACTGCTTCCATCATTCTATTCGGTATTTGCTGAACCTGATTTTTCAGTCCTGTAATTTCATTTTTGACAAAGTTTTTAACTGCATTCACAGAAATATCAGCTAAATTCGGCGATGGCTTTTTAAGTTCTTCTATTACCGGTTTGCATATCTTTTTTATAAATTCGATACTTTCCTCAGATAATGCATCCTGCGGACTTACCCCTTCATTACTAATTTTTTTAATATCACTTATTAAAGTGGTCAATGACGTGGCATCATCTGAAAACTCTATTGTAAGTGCATCATTCAAATCACTTACAAGGTCATTCATAGTGTTTTCAATTGTCTGTTTGCAGTCTCTTTTAAATCCATTGTAGGCTTCATCCACTGCTCCTTTTATGGCTTCTGACATTTTTTCATATTGTCTTGCCTCATTGCCTGAAACAGTGTCAACCTTTTCTGATGCAGCAGTAGCTGTGCTTTTGGATGATCCTGATGTTCTGATTGCCCTTATCTTACTATTCGCATTATCTAATGCAGTAATTACATCATTGTACTTTGTCTCTAAATCATTGATATTACTTTTAACGTTATCTATCTCACTTTTTATACCATTAATCGAGTTATTTAATCCCTTTATTCTGTTTGCAAGTGCAAGTACTTTTCCGGCATTATCGGAGGTTATAAGACTACCTATATTGTTAATGTCGAAATCGCCTGTCAGTCCAAAAACCTCTTTAGCATCATTGTATATACTTTGAAGTTCTCCTCCAAGACCGTTCACTTTTGTTTCAACTGTTTCTATCGATGTTTTAATTTTTTTAAACTGGTTTTCTAATTCTTCAACCTTTTCAACCACGTCTGCCAATGCATCACATGCCTTGGCAATCTTTTCTGCCTTGTCAGCAAAATCTCCCAGTCCGCCCATCTTATCGAGTTTACTCAATAGCTCTTCAATGTTTAAATCCTCCGCCACAAACTTGGCCATACCGACTGTAGACGAATAATCTAATATCTGTTGTTTTAAAACCTCATTGTTATCTAACGATAACTCACCTATAATACTTTTTATATATGACTGTGCCTGAGTCTCTGATATATTTGTATTTTCGGCATAATACTTTGCAAATGTATCACTTATATTTACCTCATTAGATAACCCCAGCAGAGCAAATCTGTCATTAAGATATTTATCATAATCTGCAAGAGTCGAGGTTCCTGCGCATTCAATAATTTCACGTTGCAGTTCAACCTGTTCCTGATATCTTGCAAGCTCAACTAAAGATGATGCTAATATCACAAAAGGTGAAATAATAAGACACAAGAAAATAGAAATTACACCTTCAGTTCTTTTTTTTATCTTTTTATTAAAGGTTTTCCACATAACATCTCCCTGCCTTTACCGTTAAGCTGCCTTGATACGCTGCAAAATCGCATAATTGACGCAACTTATAACTACTATGTCTATAATTTAAAAATCCGTTTTACGGAATTAATAGCCGTGTTAATGCTGTTAACTATCTTATTTACATTACTCATGTTATCTTTCACTTTTTTAACCAGATATCCGGACAATCCAACTATAGAATTATGTGCAGTCAAATCCCTTATCTCCGAATAACCTGCTGCCTTAAATGTTATCTCACTGTCATCTGTAATTCCGGTGTATTCTAATATTTCAGAAAATATAACGGTGAATTTCAGCGACAAAACAACCTTGGCATGCATGCGTCCGTAATTGTCACTTATTATCTCGACTTCAGGCTCTCCCACATCATCTGTTATGCCAAGGCTGGATAGTCCGATTCTGTCGGCTATTACAGAACTCATTTTATTTTTTATATTTGATTTGTATCTATTCATATAAAATGAATTTCTGTATTTTTTTATATTTGAAATATCTGTTTTTTTTGCCTGAGTGGCTGCAATATCAAATGTACTTCCATCAGACATGTACTTATAATTTCGCGAAATATTCTCTGCTTCCTCTACTGCAATTGTCTCCATGATGGACATCTGATAAAACACAAATCCCATAGCAAGCAGAACCATCAGCAAAACCATAACAATAAACATTATAATGGCAGCCTCTAACATCACCTCGCCCTGTTCATCGTCATGTCTTTTCTTTAATCTGAACTTTTTTATCATATTTGTGTTGTTCATATTATGTATCCTCCGGAATCAGCTAACTGTAATCATCCCCACCGGGCTTAATATACAACATCAAACTTCATCATTACCCATTCGTTCTTGTCTTTTTCTTCATCTTTATTCTCTACGGCATCTTTCATATACTCTTCTTCTGTATCTTTTTCACTACTATTATCGACATGTACAAGCACAAGAAATCTTCCCTCTGAGTCTACATAGCTTATATCCTCAAATAATTTTTTTCTATTTAATCCGTCAACTAATCCGTCAACAACTATCTCTCCATCCTTGTCAATAAAGCACCAACTGTCATTTACCTTTACAGGTGCAACTCCATTGACAAAACTCTTTGCTTCTTCACAATCAGATGACAGTTCTATTACTTCATTTCCTTTTGTATCTATATATCCCCATCCATCTTCATTTTTCACTGCTATCAGGCCATCATCACTTATAAATCCGGCATCCTCATAATATGAACCTAATTTTTTCAACTTTTTATCATACAAACAGAACTCTCCAGCTTTTTTGGCAGCCATCATCATATTGTTATGCAAATAATAGCCATGGTTATCAAGCACTATTTCATAGTAATCATTTTTATCAACTTTTTTCCCTTCAGTGTCAATAATAAACCACTTACCATCCTGCTTTACAGCCGCCTTGCCATCTGAAAATGTTCCCGCTTCCTCATATACTTCTTTAATGGCAACCTCGGCAAATTCGTTATAATACTGATATGTCCATTCCTTATTTTTTTCATCGTATTCGCCAACAGCAACTCTTCCCTCGGCATACAGTCCGGCTTTATATACCGGCTTATCAAAAATACCCATTACAAAATTATCAGTATTAATTAATCTGCTTTGCAGCTCCTTATTTGTTTTTATATCACCCTTGTCATTCTCTTCATCTAATGCCACCGTATATTCCTTCGTTATAATACTTATACCCTCCGGCGACATTGGACTGACATAATCAGCGTTAACGTCTGTTGAATATTCCCCCCAATAATTCCACGCATCTTTTGTTATCTGCTTTGATTCCTTTTTTTCTGTTGTTTCCTCACTATCTTCTGTCTCTTCTTCCAAAGTCCACTCACTCACGCTCTGATACAGAGCATATGTACCTTCCCACTCATCATGATATCCTTTGTCTTCTTTATACTTTTCTATTGCAATTACGCTCATCGGACTAAATCCATATCTGATTTTTCTGAAAGATACCTTTAATTCATCTATCTGCCCGTCTATGTCATCTTTGTCACTCTTTTTTGCATCTGCCATCTTTTTTTCAAGTGCCTGTATTCCAGTCTCTATGGTCTTGCACGCATTTTTAGGATTATTATCTTCAACATATAGATCTTTTAAAGTCCGGATAAAATCAAAGTTATCAGGATACATAGCAACTGCACTTTCCAAATCAGAAATATATGCTTTGATAGTTCCGCTAAAATCCTCTTTTTTTCTCTTCTCGTATGCATACATCATTTTCATCCAGTTCTCTTGTGCCGGATTATATTCTATTGCTTCTTTATATTTGAGAATCGCTCTCTGATATAAGCCCTCCTCTTCCCATTCTTGTGCCTGCTTCATATTTGCCTTGTATGCTCTTTCATCCTTTGTAGAACTAAGGATAAAAGCTGTCCATGAACCTATAAGAAAGGCAATAAGCAACACAGTTAATATTATTCTTGTTTTCATATGTATCCTCCTGATGCTAAGGAAGCACACCTATGCATGTTCCTAAAATATATCCCATAAACATAAATGGACCAAAAGGCACCGTATCCTTTAAAGTTTTTCTATGGGTGCCAACTAAAAAAATTGCCGTAGTCAGACAGCTAATCAAACTTAATGACATCATTAATAAAAGTTTGGATATTCCCAAAAGAACTCCACATACTATAAGAAACTTGATATCGCCATATCCTATTCCTCCCCGGGATACAAATGAAACCAGAAAGAGCACACAGGCTGAGATAACAAAGGTTAGTACTAAACTTAAAATCATAACCTTAATTGAAGTTTTCTGCGCATACATTTGGTATATTCTGAATACAACCCCTACTAATGCAAATATTACAACGATTTTATTTGGTATTTTTCTTGTTTCCTTATCAATCATTGTGACGATCAATGTGACCGTAACAAAAAGCATATACATAATGGTATTTGCCATAGTTTTTTCTGATTCAAAACCAATGATTTTTCTCGTATATAACAAATATACTGATATCATTGTCAGCACACTACATCCAAACACCATTACGCAATCTTTCTTACTCATGCTCTTTACTAATCCTAAAGGATGAAAGTTCACAGGTGACTGTGATTTATCGGCACCTTTATCATTGGGTTCACCCTCATCTGAAATCTTTGTTTCAGACGAAGAAACCCTAAGATAAAAAAGAGAAAGAGCGGTTATAATGATGGCATAAATTCCAGCCAGACCTGTGATAAGTAGTTTCATTGTGTTCACCTTTGTTATTAAATACCTAAAGCAGTCTTAAGCTCATTAATTTTTGTTTCAAAAGCTTCTTTTATATCTTGACCAAACGTAATAAATACAATTGCCACAGCAATTATTACTATTAAAATTATAGCTATAGATATAAAGTTCGTATCTCCCCTCTCATCGTTAATAAAATTACTAAATCTGATTTTTGTGTTGATATACATCTGATTAAAAAAACCTGCTACTCCAGTCATAGTAGTTCCTCCTTTTATTTTGTAATTTATTTAACACTTTAATGTAGATACTCACCTTCGGATTGTATATCACATTAAATTAGCGTTCCAACTGCAGTTGTAATAATCATAAAAATAATTCCTAGAAAAATCAGGCCTGTAGGTAACACAAGCTTACTTGCTGCTGCCTCCCCCTTTTGCAACATTATCTGCCGTTTCAAGTTCAGCATTTCTGTGGACTGTTGCGCTAAAAACTCTGCCAATTCCCTGCCTCCTTTATCTATACTTTGCACAAGCATGCTGGCAAACTTCCTGACATTTGGTGAATTAGACAATACACCAAATTTATGAATGGCATTTCCTACCGCAACCCCATTATTAATGTCCTCACAAGACTCCTTCATCAGATTGTATATTTCCCCATCCTTACTGTATGCTACCGTATTCCACACTTCCGTTATTATCATTCCGGAATTAATAAGCAACGCCATTGTAGATACAACCTCCGGCAGTTCCTCAAGACATTCTTCTTCTCTTTTTTTAAGTCTATTTTTTAGCTGTGTTAGAAAAAAATAAGTTGTAGCCGCAGCAAATCCAACTGTCAATATTACAAATAATCCAGAGTTTAAAATGCCTGAAAGTATTAAACCTATACCTAATATCAAACTTACAAATGAAAGTACCTGCGCCCAGATTACCTGTGCATAATAATCAGCATACTTAGGCTCATAATACAGCTTGGCATAATTGTTTAATTCATCATATTTCACGTTTTTTATAGCTATTATTTTTGAATTTGCCAGAACAAATCCAGCCCCATATATACCTCTTAGCGGATACATTTTCTTTTCAAGTCCCTCTACCCATTCATCATATGTCCCCCCTTTTAGAAGGCATATAATGAACAGGATAGTGATAATCGTTCCAACTATCATACATATAAACTTCATCCTGATACCCTCCTACATCTTTAAGATCTTTTGTCCTAAAAGGTATGCTGCAAGATAAATAGCTGCACTTATTGTCAGACCAATGACTCCTATCACAGAAGCAAAAGACTCTGCAAAACTCGAGCTTGAATTTCTAAGCATAAAAACAATCACAAAAGGTATTACAATCATCATGTTAAGCTGCATTTTATTAGATGTTACTTTAGTCTTAATTTCTTCTTCTATGACAATCTTCTCGGATATAATTTCATAAGTTCTTCTTACCGCTTTCTTAATATCTCCGCCTCGCCTGTTACATGTAGCGAACACGATTGCAAAATTCTTTATATCGTCCACACCGCTTCTGGTGCCAAACTCTTCAAACATTTTTTCAACTGTCACATTGTTGTTAATTCCCTCTAATATTTCATATATTTCTGATACTATATAAGAATTCTCCGAATACTGACCTTGTAGGTCATCATAGGAATTTCTTATGGAATCGTATATATTGGCGCCACTTGAAAGTGAAGTTGACATGGAAGAAAGAAAATCCCTAAATTGACCTCGCAGCGTCTCCTGTCGTTTTAGACGTTTTTTCTCCACAATTCTTTTATAAAAAACTTTTAGGGCAAGAAATCCAAAAACACAGAAAACAACTATATTGCTTATGTGGGTAAGAAGTGTCGGGGTGCCATTGTTTTTAAACCATCCTCCGTAAAACAATTCTCCTGCAAGACCACCAAGCCCAACAATAACCGTGGTATATATCAGACGTTCCCTGAAAGACATATAGTACTCATCGTAATTAAGAACATCATTATTAACTATTGATTTATAATACTTAGGTCCTCTTTTTTTCTTCATATGTTTTCTCCGATACTGACTAAATGCTTATCCTGCAAACACACTTTATGTTTTTGTGTTAATTATGTATCAAATCTCTCTGTACAGACCGGCAAGCTTCAACTTGTAGTCATTGATAAACTTGTTGTTTGTACGCTTTAGTGAGCCACTGACCTTTTCCATGGTACTGTTGCTATCTTCCTCAAAAACATACAGTGGATTAAGCTTAATTCTTCCGTTCTCCACTCCGCACACCTCAGTAATCTGCATCGTTTTTCTGGATTTATCCCGGAGTCTTGAAAGGTGAATTATTATATCCACAGCTGAAGCAATCTGCTGTCTTATGGCATCTAACGGTAATCCGTCTGCCCCTTGTAAAACCATAGTCTCAAGTCTGCTTAACATATCCTCCGTCGAGTTAGCATGTCCTGTCGAAAGCGAACCGTCATGACCTGTATTCATGGCCTGTAGCATATCAAGTGCCTCTCCTCCTCTGACCTCTCCTACAACTATTCTTTCCGGTCTCATACGAAGGGAAGATTTGATTAAATCTCGTATTGTAATCTGACCCGTTCCTGACACATTAGCATTACGGGTTTCCAGACTAACCAGATTATCTATTCCTGTTATTTGGAGCTCCGCGGAATCCTCTATGGTTATAACACGTTCATCCTTAGGTATATAGTTCGATAAAGCATTGAGAAAAGTAGTCTTTCCCGAACCTGTACCCCCACTGATAAAAATATTGTATTTTGCTTTGACCAAAAGACTTAGAATGTCTGCGATATCTCTGGTAATGGAACCATATCTGATAAGCCTTTCTATCGTCATAGGTTCTTTTGAAAACTTACGTATGGTTACTGTCGGACCACATAATGCTATTGGTGGAAGAACAACATTTACACGGGAACCGTCAGGAAGTCTTGTATCACAAATTGGGTTAGCCTGATTTACCTCTCTACCGGCCCTGCTTACAACTCTTTGAATAATATCCTCTAGTCGTTCGTTACTTTCAAAATGCTCATCAACTCTGCTTAATCTTCCGTCTTTTTCTATGAAAATATTGTCCGGTCCATTAATCATAACCTCCGTGATGCTCTCATCATTTAATATGGTATCTAAAACTCCAAGACCTCTTATAGAACTGTAAACTTTCTCTATAATATCAATCTTTTCATCAATCGAAACATAGTTTCCTGCCAGTCTTTCACTTACAATATCCGATATTCTGTCTTCAAGTTCCTCATCACTTAACTGACTGAGCACAAGGTTATCTTTAACGTATGCTCTTATCTGTTCCACCAGTTCATTTACTCTGTCTTTGTTCATAAGTTTCACCCATGTTTTTTACATCATAAAATGACTTAATATTTCTCGTTTCTTAGATATCTCTGTTATACACATTTGTGTGGTAGCATGTTCAAATGGAGGAACCCCGAATATAACTTCTATATCCAGGTCATCCATTCTGACAGACATCTTATTGCTGAACATATTGTACACAAGGT
The DNA here is from genome assembly GCA_902766825.1 of uncultured Lachnospiraceae bacterium. Classification (GTDB taxonomy): domain Bacteria; phylum Bacillota; class Clostridia; order Lachnospirales; family Lachnospiraceae; genus CACXFB01. The sequence goes on along the minus strand of CACXFB010000022.1, from coordinate 86,430 downwards.
ACCTTGGTACCTGTGCCATCAGCTCTCCTCTGTTTCCCATGACTCTCAAAGATTCATGCAGGCGACGAAACTTACTGTTGGCAATATCTCTTCCACTGCAAACAAATATGAATTCATCAATATACTCAATAATTCCATCTAAAAGTCCATTGAATACCATTTCCATGTCTATAAACAGAAAATCAAATATTCCTTCCGTCTTAATCTCTTCAATCAGTTGCACTATCTCCTGCTCTTTTAAATTCTTCATATCCAATGCAACTTCAGGAGCTGAAAAATACGACACTCCATATCCATCTTGTTTCATTACACTCTGAATTTTAAGTGCAAGATTCGACCGTCTGCTTTTAAGAGCAAAGATAACATCCGAAAATGTTCCCTGCCCATTTCCCTGAAGAAACATCTCACAGTTACCATAAGAACTTAGATCCATATAGAGGACCTTTTTTCCCGTCTGCGCCAGGGCTCTTGCACAGGCAACAGCAACTGTGCTTGTTCCAACACCGCCGGAAGGAGCCGTAAATACAACCGTCTTTGTACCACCTTCATACTTTCTGGCAACCTTTACTGCGCCATCAAGGTCTGCATACAAGCCAAGTATCTGCTTATATATTCTTTCAATGTTCTGGAATTTACATATAGCATCTTTTCCTCGAATTTCTTCTGCGTCAGGAATAGCACATGTATATGCAAATGCCATGTTCTTACTAATATTAAGCTCACTTATCTCGACTGCCTCATCAACAAGTACAACATCAATATGTATGTTGTTCATTGCATCTAAGGCAGCATCCACCTTGGAAAATGTGTGTAACTCTAATTTGTCATCATATAGAGCCCTGACGGTGGTCGATATTCTTTCAAGATAATTTATATCTTTATCAATCAGTAGTACTCTTATTTTCATTTGCTTTCTCCAGCTTTGCTATTGTTTTGTTTTCTCTTCTTCCTTCTGATAACAACAAATATAATCAGACCTATTACTCCTACGGTTCCTGCAATGGTAGCGGCAAGGAGCGGTGGGTTGTTGAGTATACGCGCCAATAAACTTGTTGAAACAAGAACTTTGAAATTATAATCACCGGTCTCATTACCAGCAGCATCCGTAGCAGATATAGTTATTGCTTGTCTGCTTCTACTTTCATTCAGCGTGATTACAAAAGATACTTGACCCGGGGAATTATGTTCAAATTCCTCTAAAGATGATAATTCTTTAATATCATCCTTTCCGATTTTAATATTAATATCTTCTTTTATTTCATAATTATCACTAATTACAACTTTGAATTTTTGACTATTCTCAACAAAATCTATACTTTTTCCATTTACAAGTGGTTCTCCAGTTGCATCGTTCTGATATGGATAGATTGTTACTTTAGGAGCCTCCTGATCCAAAACAATGTGTCTTTGTGTATCATTTACATTATTTGCAGAATAATCATCTGCAAATAATGTAAAGTCAATCTTTGCATATGGTATTTCACCCATATCTTTCTTTTCAAAAAAGTATTCTTTTATTAAATCTTTCGTTAGAAGTAAAGTATATGTATCGCTACCGTCACCCTCTTTTTTAGTGATATATTTATCTTTTTCTTCATCTTTTTCTTCATATTTTTCTTTTTCTTCATCTTTTTCATTTCTAATATCTTTATTGCTAATATACAGTTTTTCCTTTTCATCATCATAGATAAAGTACATTTCTGCACCTTCGCGTTCAACTTCAACATATAAACACTTTAATTTGGAATAACTTTTTAGTTCGACTTCAATATTATTAATATCTTTATAATCTTTTTTTATCTTTGTATCATTCGTATTTTCTGAATCATCCGTATTTTCTTCATCATTCGTATTTTTTTCACGACTCCATATTTCTGTGCCCTCCTTCCATGTAGCAATTGCAGGTTTTCTACAAATATAAAATTTATCATCTACCACTTCATTATAATTTCCTGCTTTGTCGTACATTTTTATATAGATTTTATATCTTCCGTCCGGTAAACCATATATATCCTTCCCGTCCTTCTCATCTTTAACCTTCTCATCTTTAATAGTTAACGCTAAACCTTCCTCTGTTGTAACTACATCAAAATAATTGGTATTCCTCTCATATGTATAATCCTCGCTGTTCTCTAGGTTTGTAAATATTACAGTATTATATGAATTATTATTATCAAAATTGATATCCGTACACTCATATTTTATACTTAGATCATCCTTATACAATCCAGTCTTGTAATCATTACTAACAATAGATTCTTTTTCAAGCAATTTTATTTCTGGTTTTTTGTTGTCGATAGTAATCTCATTAGACTTAAACCCAAGTACATCTCTACCTGATTTGTCTGAATAATCGACTTCCAACTTATAATCACCATCACTACTGCCATCGTCTGAGCCAAACTTTACTTCAATCGTATGCTCATCTCCTGATGTCACCCACTGCCCCAATGAGTACTTGCTCATATCCGCAACGCTATTATCATCAAAAGTCTTAACGATTATCTTTGCATCGGACTCATCAAAATTATGCTCGTTAATAACAATCTTGTAAGTTATATTATTTTCATAACATCTACTTCCTTCATTATTAGGTGTAACGTTCATAACAGGATCCGTCTTGTCAATGGTAAAGCTGTTCATATCATCACCTACATAGGTAACGTTAGTACATTTATTACCTGCCTTGTCTGTACATTCAACCGTAAATGTGTAATCTCCATCATCATCAAATACATATGGTATAGAATAAACATCATTGTCATGGTTTCCTGTTCCCACTGTTAATGAAGCATTGTCAAGAACAGGACTGCTTATTGTATTACCATCCTTTGTTATAATTAACTTTAAATCAGATACATCAAGATTTCTTTCCTGAACTGTGATATTCATTGTACGGGAATCTTTATAAATTCCATTATAATTACCCTGAATCTTGTCCGTACTTGTAACTGTTACAACAGGAGCTGTTGTATCTATTTCAATATTTAAAACCTGCTGCCTAGCTTTATTTCCTGCATTGTCTTCAGCATTTACAATAAATCTCACATCATTAGCGTTGAAATTCTTTTTATCTACTCTGACCGTTTTAGTCCAGACACTTGCTTTGCTTAAATCAGATTCAGTAGTTACGGCCTTTTTTCCAACAACCTTCTTAAGTACATCTACACTTTCTCCATATCCATCTTCTATGCCTTTTATGCCCAAGTCAGCACTTTCAATACTATATGTCACAACGCCTAGGCCGGATGTTACCATATCAGGATCTTTTACCGTAAATGTAACATCTACACTGTCTCCATAAATATCATTTATTGCAGGTGAGGATGTGATTGTTATCTCTGGTTTTGTTATATCTGCCACTGGTGACTTTGCATCAAATACAATTCCATCTGAATTAATAAATATTTCATTTCCTGCATTGTCCGTAATCCAGACATAAACTATTGTATTTACCTGCTTTCCGCTATAATATGCATTCTTATAATTTTTCCATCCGCTGGCGTTCCTTAGTTCATCAGTAGTTCGATAAATAACATCTGTATTTAATACTTTGATATTTTTAATACCACTTGTTTTAATATTCTTATTATCATCGTTTCCTACTATTTTTATTGCCTTTGGTTCTTTATAGTACAATCTATAAGAAATATTATCATTCCACTTATTCCATTTTTCTTCGTCTTCTCCTGTACCAATATATAAATCAGCACTAGGTTTTTTTGTGTCCTTTTTAATATTAACTTTTTGTCTGTACTTATTTCCCGCATTGTCCGTTACTGTTATTACAACATCATAATCACCCTCAGGCAGATTAGTTATGTTAAACGCCTTTTTAGACTTAGGAGTTGTTTCTTTTTGGTCACCTATCTTATATACAACAGAAGATATTCCTGAAGATATTCCGCTGTCCTTACCAAGAATCGCTTTTTTTACATTACCGTCAGGATCATGTATTTCTTTGATTGCAACCTTAATACCTTTGTTATTACTCCATCCGCCTGCTTTATTAGTAGCATTGTCATCAATCACATCCCACTCAAACGTCGGCTTTGTAGTATCTTTTTTCACTCTTATTTTCTGTGAAAAGCTATTATTGGCTTTGTCAGCAACTGTAATTAAAACAAAGTATTCACCTTCCGGTAATTCAGCAGACTTTATTGTGAAAGATTTGCTTGTATTTTTAATACTTTTTTCTTCAGAATATCCGATTTTATATTTTATAACATTGATACCGGATGTTTTGTCTGCTATATCTGACACTGTAATCTTTAATTGTTTATCATTAGACCATTTATTTTCTGCATCGTAACTATATTTAAATTCAGGTTTTACCGTATCTTTCATTACGCTTACAGTTTTGGTAACGGTTACATTCGCATTATTAGTTACAGATATTTTTACTTTGTAATCTCCATTTTTCAAAGCACTTGATTTAATTACAAAACTATTCTTCTTATTATCTACAGTCTTAGACTTATCACTTCCAATAATGTAACTAATACTCTTTATTTCAGATTCTCCTGAAGATATGTTTTTGATATAAATATCTTTCTCAGAATTAGTCCATTGACCCTCTTCAACATTTTCCGACCACTCCTTGTCATTGTAGCTGACATCAAATTCAGGTCTGTGTAAATCTTTCATTACACTTACAATTTTGGTTGTTGTATTATCTGCATTGTCTGTCACCATTATCTTGACTTTGTAGTTTCCCTCTTTTAATTCCTTGGCATCAATTGTAAACTCCGTAGTGTTAACAGGAATCTCTTCATCTAACTTAACTCCATCAATACTGTAGGTGATTTCCTTCACATCAGACACTGCATCTACAATATCACTAACTGATATATTTAAGTTCTTATTAACCCATTTACCTTCCTCTTCCTTTTCTCCCCACTCTTTATTATTGTATTTAACAACGAAAGACGGATTAGTTATATCCTTTTTAACGCTAACAGTTTTGCTTGTAGAGTTACCTGCATCATCTGTAACTGTAATTACTACTTTATAATCCCCTTCCTTTAAATCCTTACTCTTAATTGTGAATTCTGATGTATTGGTTGGATTACTTATTGTATTTTCCTTTCCACCATCTATGCTATAAGTAATAACTTTCACACCTGCTACGTCATCTGTCTTATCAACAGAATCAACAATTCCGTCAACGACAATATCAAGATTATTATTAGTCCATTCTCCTTCCTCAACTTCTTCAGACCATTCTTTATCCTTATATTTCACAGTAAATTCAGGTTTACATAAATCTTTTTTTATTGTCACGTTCCTTATTGCTATATTTCCGGCAATATCTTTCACAGTAATTTCTACTATGTAATCTCCCTCTGCCAGTTCCTTTGCTATAACGGAAAACTCGTTTGTATCACTCGGATTTTCCAACTTATTTACTTCATTATCGCCAATTTTGTATGCTATTTCCTCAACACCTGAAACAGAGTCATTTATGCCACTTATATTTATGTCCAAATTCTTATTAATCCATTCACTCTCTTCTATCTTTTCGGACCATTCCTTATCGTTATATTCAACTACAACATCCGGTTTGGTTATATCCTTCTTTACGCTTACAGTTTTGGTTGTAACGTTACCAGCATAATCTGTTACTGTGATTGTAACTTTATAATCTCCCTCTTTTAGATCAATTGTTAAACTTTTCGCATCACTAGAGTCAGCTATTACCGACTCTTCTCCTGTAAAACTATATTTTATTTCCTTAATACCAGAAACAACTTCTGATTTGTCCGTTGAATCTGCTATATCCGTAACAGCAATATTTAAATCCTCGTTAACCCATTCTCCTTCCTCTTGTGTCTCTGACCATTCCTTGTTATTATATATAGCTTTGAAAACAGGTTTTTCCTTATCCTTCATTACATGAACGGTTTTATCAGTAGTTTTTCCCGATTTATCTGTAACGCTGATAGTCACATTATAATCACCATCATCTAAATCAGTTGATGATATAACAAAGCTCTCATTATCTTTTCCTATTGAAACCGGCGTTTTGTTGCCAATTTTATAACTAATAGAACTAACTTTATAATCATCTTTGATGTTTTGCACAGATATATCTATATCATCATTTGCCCATATTCCATCATAGTTCAAGCTGTCTTTAACATATATTACTTCGAATTCAGGATCTTCCTTGTCTTTTTTAACATTAATGTTTTTCTCGGACTTGTTATCCAATTCATCAACAATTTTTATATTTACTATATAGTCGCCAACATATAATTCTGATGCATTTATAGTAAAGCTGTCCACATTTTTATCAGAAAGATATACCTCTTCTTTATTTCCAATTTTATAACTTATACTTTTTATAGATGAAGCATCAGTTATTCCGTCAACTAATATATTTATTTCTTCATCAGTCCATACACCATCAAATTTCTTATTATCTTTTTCATAACATACATTAAATTCCGGTGGAAGAGTATCCTTTTTGACATCTACCTTTTGTTCTGTAGCATTGCCAACTTCATCTGTAACTTTAACTGTTACATAGTATTGTCCGTCATCCAGCTGGTCAGAAGGTATAGTAAAGTCAACCTTATTACTATCTACTGTTACAGGATTATTATTTCCAATCTGATAAACTATGCTGCTTACCTTTGACGTAGCATCCTTAATGTCGCTTACCACTATATCCAGTTCTTCTTTTGTCAGCTTTCCTTCAGAATCATAAGTGATTTTAAATGCAGGACCTGTTACATCTTTTCTTATATCAATTTTCTTTTCTGTTTCATTCCCCGCAGCGTCAGTCACTTTGACTGTTACAAAATATATTCCATCGTATAACTCATCAGCCGGAATAACAAAGCTTTTGTTGCTTTTATCCACTGTTACAGCTTCACCCTCACCAATCTGATAAACTATATTGCTCACAGCTGATGTAACATCATTTATGTCACTAACTGTGATATCAAGTTTTTCGCTTGTCAACACGCCTTCCGAATTATACGCAATTGCAAATTCAGGTCCCACTGTATCTTTCTTTATACGTACCTTTTTTTCAGTGTTCATTCCTGCATTATCAATTACGTTAATAACTACATCATACTCACCATCATACAATTTATCTGCTGATATAATAAAACCTGTGTTACTCTTATCTACTATTATGCTTTCTTCTTTTCCAACTTTATAACTAATACTTTTTACTCCTGATGTAACATCATTTATATCGCTTACCGTTACATCATGCTTTTCATTTGTTAACACTCCTTCAGAATCATAATTAACCTTATATGATGGGCCTGTAGTATCTTTCTTTATATCAATCTCGCGTTTGAGCTCATTCCCTGCTTTATCTGTTGCCTTAACAATTACAGTATATTCACCATCATACAATTCATCAGCTGGTATAGTAAAACTATCACTATTCTTGTCTACAACCGTATCAGCTCCATTTCCAACCTTATAGCTTATACTGCTTATTTCAGACGTGTTTTCATATATATCACTAACTGTGATATCACAATTTTCATTCGTTAATATTCCTTCAAAGTCATATGTTGCATTAAATGAAGGAGCAACAGTATCCTTCATTACTCTAACGTATTTATTTACTGATACGTTTCCTGCTACGTCTGTCACATATACTGATACATTATAATCTCCGTCAGGTAAGTCATTAGCTTTAATTGTGAAACTATCAGTATTGACTTTCTCTGTAACCTCATCATTATCCCCTATTTTATAGGTCAAAGACTTAACACCACTTGTAGCATCATGTATTTCATTAACTACTACATCAACCTGTTCATTTGTCCATGTATTTTTATCATAAGTAATATCAAATTCAGGTGATTCCGTATCCAGCACTGAAACAGAAAAGCTTAATGAAGATGAACTTCCTCTCTTCATTGCAGTTAATTTGTAATTATATACAACATTAGCTTTAGTTGTATTTATGTAAATATAATATACCTGACATCCATTCTCTTCCGTTGCCGGAGTCATTAATCTTCCATTCTCATTTGTTGCAGGTTCTAACGGACTTCCGTTTTCATTTGTTGCGAACTGTGCTTCACTATCATCACATAAATAATAAACGGAATCTGCATCCTCAACTGAGACTTTAATTATATTTTTTTCTGCCTCTCTAACGCATATCATATCCCCTTCATGTATTTCTTCATCATAGTATGAGGCTTCCAGTCTAGGTGCACCATCCGCATGCGCATTAATAGAATCTAATAAAAACCCCCTTCCGTTCCATACCGTAGCTAATGTCACAGCAAATACCAGTATTACTGCAATAACTCTTTTGTTACAACCTGTTATAAACCTTTTCATCTTTTAATGCTCCTTTACAATTCTTCATCTGTATTTATTAACATTACTTCCTTAACCAGTTCAAATCTTCCCTTTGGAATCTTCTTTTCCCTCAACGAATTTTGTGTTATCCCTCCATTAAAACTGTTCAAAACTGTCGTTCCTTCCTGTGAAAGAACCGTTGTTGCTTCTTCGTTAAGCACAGTCGTTATTTGTCCGTCAACCGTTGCTCCACCCCTGTTCTTTGCTATTTTTTCCGTTCTCGACAAATCAGATGACGTAGCATCAAATGATGTTGGTCTGTATCTTCTGGTTCCGAACCTCGAAAGCTGACCTGTGTTAAAGTTTTCTTCGCTCATTCTTTTTATATCTTTTTTAGCTGCCTTACCTGTTCGCATCAAAAATATATGTTTAATGTCTAACATAAAAAACAAAATCACAGATATAATCAAAAAAACGAATCCCATAGCCAGACAAACATAAAACCCAATTTCCAATATTGCAATCAATTGATTTGAATTATCAGTCATGTTATTCTCCTAGTTCTTATTAAGTCTTTCGTACATTATTTTTATATCGGAATACTTATCGCTATTATCGAAGTCTTTCCTCTCATATATTTTTATAATTTGTTCTACAGTTTTTTTTATTTTTTCTTTAATGATATTATTGTCGGGTTTGATTACATTATTTAGACCACTAATTTCGATATTAAAGTCAATATTTTTCACATCAAATTTCAACACTTCCTCTGCTATCCCATTTAGCTTTCGTTTGTCTTCTCTGCCTAGCTGGGTAGGTTTTCGTTCATCTATAATCCGATTCCATTTATCCAAAAATTCACTTTTATCTTTTTCTAATATAATGGCATTTAAACTTTCAGCTTTATCTGATATCTTTTTATAATCACCCGTTAAATCTAATTCATCATTTTTCAACTCATCAAAATAGCGACTCGATATTTGTTCATCACCTTCATCATCACATAAAAAATACACCAAACCAATTTCATACATTATTAACGCATAACTATTCTCTGACTTCTTTTTTAGTTTCTTCAAATTAGAATTATCATACGGAAAATACTTAAGGTATTCCTTTACTATTTCTTTGTTATTCAATCCATTATTAAACATGAACTTCAACATCTCATGATACGCATCCACTCTAGTCGCATCGACATTTATCGCATTTATATATTCATCTAAAGCTTCTTTAACCTGTTCTTTATCGTCAGCACTCTTGGAAATATCCTCCGCTTTCTCCATATGTGAATCATGAGATTGATTAACGTTATATCTTTGAGCTGCATAACACCCAACTGCTCCCGCCAGACACATAACCGTCATTACACATGATCCAACAAATATTCTCCAGCTTTTTCTGTACTGTTTCTGACTCTCAATATCCAATTCCTTATAATGCTGCAAGTCATACATTAATTCTGCACAGGACTGATATCTGTCCTCAGGATTTTGCTGAGTACATTTTGCAATTATCTGTTCCAATCCTGAAGAGAGCAAAGGATTCCACTTTCTGATTGGGTACATTTCATATGGAGGTTCTGCTGGATTATGACCGGTTAATAAATGATAAAGTGTAGCACCCAGACAATAAATATCTGTTCTGGCATCAGTCTGTCCTTGTCCTCCAAACTGCTCAGGTGCAGCATATCCCCTTGTTCCAAGGCATGTGGTATCTGCCACACTGGTTTCTTTAAACTCACGTGCAGTTCCAAAATCAATCAATGTAACATTTCCATCCGGTTTTAACATTACATTCGCCGGTTTCATGTCTCTATAAATAATTGCTGGTTCTCTTGAATGTAGATATCCCAGAACATCACAAAGTTGTTTCGCCCATTCCACCACGTCCTCCTGCGGAAGTGCGCCCTGGTGCTTAACAATCTTGCTAAGAGAATTTCCCTCAATGTAGTCCATAACAATAAGAAACGTATCATCTCGGTCTATAACGTCAACAATACTTGGCAGATTAGGATGATTCAGTTTTTTTAACAAATCAGTTTCAACTATAAGACCCTGTTTGACTACTTCGTAATTACTGACTCCATCTTTACGAATCTCTTTTATAGCCCACTGTTTATTTGCTTTTTCGTTCATGGCAAGATATACAACGCTCATGCCACCTTGCCCTATTTTATTAAGTATTTTATATTTACCGTCTACTAATGAACCTATCTCCAGCATTTTCTTCACCTACAATGTCTTAATCAGCAAAGCAGAAATATTATCCTGCTCATTTCTATACTTATTTAAATCCGTAAAATATTTTAAATATTCCTGCATTTTATCCTCATCCGTAATTACCTCAGGATTAAGGTACTCATAGAACTCGTCCAAAGTAATAAGATGTCTAAATCCATCAGAGCACATCATAAACACCTCATTAGGCTGTACTGTGCCCGTGTAGAAATCAGGAACAGTTCTTTCACTTGCCCCTACACACTGAAGTAATACGCTCCTCTTTGGGTGGGTCAAAGCTTCCTGCTCTGTCATTCTTCCCATATCAATCTCTCTTTGTACAAAGGTCTGATCTTTTGTAATCTGTTCCATACCACTTCTCACGTGGTAACATCGTGAATCTCCTATATTTAAACAGTAATACTTTCCGGCAACTATAATTAATAAAACAACCGTCGTTCCTAAGTTAATTCCAAGACTTCTTCCAAAATTGCCAATTCTGTTATTCATGTTGTAAATGACGCCTTCAAGACTTAGTCTGAGATTTTCATCACTCATGCCACTATAATAAATATCTGAAAAATCTTCGATAAACCATCTTCTCAATTCTTTTATTACAACCGCACTTGCTAATTCTCCCTTTGCTAAGCCTCCCATTCCATCACAAATAACTGCACAGATTACATTCTCGCTTTCCGTCTGTGCTTCCAATAATAAAAGAGAATCCTGATTAGTTGATTTTTTTATACCAACATCTGTATATACAGCTGATAAAAAACGCATTTATCGTATCACCTCTTCTAAAAAAATGGGTTCATGCATAAATAATTATATAGTGAATTATATCACATGGTGTATTTTTTCACAATAGAAATGTTTATTTCCATTTTTTATTGTGCATCATGTATAAATATGTAATTCTCCTTTGTATATTGCCAAATAGTTTTTTGTGTTTTTATAAAAATATTTTCACAATTGCCAAATAAGTCTTATTCCGTACCAAAAGTGAAACTCATCTCATGAAAACGCCCTTTTCTGCGTCAAAATAAAAAATGAGTTCAACTTTAACGGGTCAAAAAGTTGAACTCATTTTAAAAACCAGAAAAATACCCGTCTTCAGGATTTAGCACTATAATTTGCGTCTCAAACCCGAAAGTCAGGTATTATAATAATTTCAAGATGATACATTGAAAACTGACTATTTTCTAAACTTATGCTTCTTAATGTAAACAAATAACTCTTTATTTTATTAAATAACCTACAAACAATACAAATAATCTTACGAACAACTTTTTTGCTTTTCTTAAACTCATAAAAATTTTCTTTTTTGGTTAAATTTTTGTTTTCATATAGAGAAAAAAGTGGTATACTTAAACCATGGCACTTAGTTTTTTATGTGTTGTTACACAATGGCTTCGATGATTTTCGCGAATTTATCTCGAAGCCTTTTTTATTTAAGAATTATAGTTCTAAACTTAAAGCTTTATAACCATAATCATTTTACCAATCTTTCGGATTTAGCACTATAATTCTTTAGAGGTTTGAATATATATGATTTACTTCAAGTCAGCTTAATTGCTGGCTTTTTCTTAAGTTAAAAAAAACTGACAAAAGTGAAACTCATCCCATGAAAACGCCATTTTTGCGTCAAAATAAAAAATGAGTTCAACTTTAACGGGTCAAAAAGTTGAACTCATTTTAAAAACCAGAAAAATACCCGTCTTTAGGATTAAGCACTGTAATGTGCATCTCAAACCCGAAAGTCAGGTATTATAGCTAATATGCGTACATCTCATCATAATCTACATTTATCCACTTCCCGGAAGCTTCCCATCCTGATTTAATTTTCATGTACTCATCTTCAGAAATAACATATTTACTATCCCATGCATTTTCATCATATACCGGATTATTATTTAAATCTATTGAACCATCTGTTTCATCACGCTCCACAAATCCGTGATAATATAAAAATCCATCATTTTTCATCCCACTGCCATCAATTCCCCATGCATCTTTTAATACAATATTATTTCCACTCATCTCAGAAATATAAACTGTATAGCAGCCGTTGGCTCCATATGAGTATTTTATATTTCCTTGTTTGTAGCTGTAAGATACATTTCCATAGCAGCCAAACTCACCAAGATTAATTGCTTTACCACTTTCAATATCATATTTATAGATACATACACCACATACATGTTCGCCTCCATAGGAAACCAGCAATTCCGGAATGTTGTCATCATCTATGTATCCCACCGTAAAATGAGGTACACTGCCTTGTAACTTTTCTTCTTTTATCAAAGTTTTATCGTTTAAGGCATCCCCATACGCTTCAATTGCATTTTTATAGTCCTGAGATTCATTCCACTCGGAATCCGTTTTCTGAAACAACATTTCCAATGATGCATACTTCTGATTGCCTTTCTCAGATAACATCTCCTTCTCAGCCTTACCTTCTTCAGGTGTATTTTGCGTCACAATCTTTTTTTCCGCTGTTGATTCGTCATTTTCCGTACCTACCGAACATGAAGATAATGTCATTCCGGTCAAAACCATTATTGTCATTAATTTGCTACATCTCTTTAAACCAACCATTTTCATTTTGTTTTATCCCTTCGACATTTCATTGGCTACACTTGAATTTTTATGTTCTCATTATAGCACTTTTCTTTATTATATCATTCAAAAAATGGCTATTTTATTTTTCAATCCGTACACTATACTAATAAAGGAGCTTGCGATAATACTTTATCAATCATATTTCATCTGAATCTTTTTTATTTTCAGAACAAAAATAACCAACACAAATATGATATTAACATCTTACTTATGTGATAATATTCACTATAAAGTGCATATTATCACAATATCTTAATGCGGGATTCATAGATATAATAAGCTTAAATTTGATATAGAAAGAAGTGGATTACCATTATTAATTACGCACCATTATGGGAAACCATGAAGCAAAAAAGAATCTCTCAATATTACTTGTTACAGCAAGGTATTGATAACCGCACGCTGGACAGCTTGAGAAAGAATAAAAATATTACGATGTTAACATTGGAAAGACTGTGTTTTATTATCCAATGCACTCCTAATGACATTGTTTTATTTGAAGATACCGAGCCCCTATAAACACGCCTTGTTTATAGGGGTTATTTTTGTTCTACAAACAGATATTTTCACTCTTTACATTACGTATTTTTGTGTTACAATATTACTATAACCATTTATTATTTTATCCTTCTGTTTTGTATTGATATAACAGATATGTGTCATTTAAGTCTTTCATATATACATTTTATATCAGACTCTTTTCATAGGGTGCACACATGAATACCATTGACACATTAAACAAGATAAACAGAGGAGGTACAGATTATAAAGGATTTAATGCAAACATCTCTTGCAGATACTTTGGACAATGCAGACTATGAAGCAAAATTCGACAACAATGCAAAATGCATTTTGGCAGACAAAGGCATGCTGGCATTTATTTTATCCCATACCATCAAAGCTTTTAAGGGAATGTCTTTATCGGAAATAATTCCTCTTATTGAAGGGGAGCCTACCGTTATACTAGATAACGAAAATATTACCACCGACAAATATATTCCTCCAAAAATAAATGGTATGAATGTGGTATTGACTGAACCGTTTTAATCCGGGCTACTCTATACCAAAACGACAGACTTTTTATTCAGGTCGGATGATATCTGTACAACAAGGCACAGAATTTTCAAACTCCGATTATGATAACTTAAAGCAAGTCATAAGCATATGGATTTTTACTGAGCCAAGTGAAGCGGACCAGCTCACTCTTTCAGAGATTCGTAATTCGCAGCATAATATTATCGGCAATCCAACCGACAGAACTAATGAGTATGAGAATAATAGCATTATTAACATTTGTCTTTCAAAAGACATGGATAAATGTGTACATTTCAACTCAGATATACACAGATTTTTAGGGACTGTCTTTAGTGAAACAATACCTGTAGAGATGAAAAAAGAAATATTACATAACAAATTTAACATTCCAATGAACGAAGAGATAGACAGGAGGTTGATCGCAATGCATAATGGTATTAGTCAGGGTATCAAACGCAGAGCAATAGAGGAAGGACGCCGCGAAGGTGTAGCTACTGTGATAAAAGTCCTTCTAAGCAAAGGCTATGGCACAGATTTTATTATTAACCTTGGTTACACACAAGAAGATATTGATATGGCCATTAACCTTAACACAGATAATTCTCAAAGTCTTCATTAAACGCTATGATAACAGTCTGGTAAGTTAAATGAATATAAATTATTAGCAGATACCTATTGTTATTTTAAATTATATGAGAATAGTAATGTAACACAAATACATCAATCATGAACCCTGCGTAATCTCATACGTCAGGGTTCATGATTTTTTAATCAATAAAATTTTTTTTCACTTCACCAGGCAAATATTTTGCCAATTCCTCCACCATTTCTTAAATCCTTCAAAATATAATGGTTCTGTCTGCTGACCTTCACAGAAGATGTAATATCTATATTTCTTCAGTTCCAAATATTCTTGGCGCCGTTTCTTTTTCCAATCAGTTCTGCTTGTTTTTTTCGCCATTAAAATTCCCCCAATCTATAATTCTTCTAAGATACGGATCCGCACCGTACTTGCCCTCCAGATATTGCTTATCAAACTTGGCATCCTTTCTGACCGATTCGCCTTTTTCATTTTTAAACTCCACTAAAGAATACAACTTTGAATTTTGTGCATTTCCCTTTGCTACAAACCATATTTCGTCTCTACGAAATACTTCACTATTCATGGTAGATAAATCATGAGAGGTAAATATCAATTGAGCTTTGTGTTTATTAATATTCATGTCATTAAACATCATGATAATATGTCGTAACAATAAGGGGTGTATTTTCGCATCTAATTCATCAATTACGAGCACTGTACCGGTAAGTAAACTTACCGCAATAAATGGAAGTAAACCAAACAATTTCCTTGTTCCGCTTGATTCATCTGATAAATTTAACTCTGTTTCCACATTGTCTACCAAATGTTTTGTATAAACCTCAATAGCATCATTTTCCTTTTCCTCTACTCTGAAATCAACAATGTCTAAGTCCATTTCCTGTATCATTTCAAGCATTATATTTTTCACATCTTCTGACGTAGAAACAGCCATTCCTAGTTCTTGAATCGGATTTCCATAGTTGAGAAAATCAATACCATTTTTGAACCAATTCAATACATCCTTAACCACAATATTTTCTTTATACGCAATGCCTAAATAAGATAGTAACGAGAGGTTTTTTGACAAATCCTCACTTACCTTTAACTTTGCAAATGAGCCTTTTAACTCTATTCCACCTTCATCTCTTCTAAATAATGCAGATTGTCTTTTAGTATCAAGTTTAACTCTATCTAATCTTTCATAAATAACAACATCCCGTTTTACATGCATATTATATCTATATTCTGCTGAATCTGTGCGAAAGAACAACTCAAATTCTGTCGGTTCGTTTTTACTCTCAGAAAAAGCAAATGGTTCCACAACAATTTTCTTCTGAAAAAATAATCTTTTTCCATCATCCTCAGTGGCATACAATGGTCGAAGAACCTTTGTCACCAAAGTATTCAACGCCTCGAGCACATTGGATTTTCCCCCACCATTAGGTCCATAGATTACAGATACCGGCAAATACCCTTCTCCATCCTCCTCTTTTATTACTCTATCTTCATGTTCAGAGATTGCCGCAGCCTGCATATCAAAACTCACTTCATCTCTAAAGCTTTTGTAATTTTTAACAGTAAACTGACATAGCATATCTTTCACCTCCATTTTACCATTATTATATCTCATTTTCTCATTTTAGCAAGTATATATGAGATTTTTTCTCAAATATTTGAGCCAAGTTTTAACCATTTGCTTTAAACACCATTTCAAGACTTAGTTAAGAAATTTATTTTTTTCTGCCATCCAAGATTTTAATATAATACGGCTCACCCAAACATTACTTTAACATACCATTTAAAATATGTTAAAATACACATACTATACCGAAACACAAGGCAGGGCAACGATACAATGGCAGAGTCAATAACAGAATCAATGACAAAATCAATGACAAACTACAAGATGATTTTTCAATATGACGGGACAAGATACAATGGTTTTCAAAGGCAGGGTAATACCTCTAATACAATCTGTGAAAAGATAGAAAACATACTTAACATACTTGATGACAGGGCAGATTCAGATACCGCACCCGTGGAACTTCATGCTTCCGGAAGGACAGATGCTGGCGTACATGCACTCGGACAGGTAGCTAATTTCAAGCTTATCAATGCCGCAAATTATTCTGACGAGTACATTATGAATTATATTAATTCATATCTTCCTGCAGACATAACAGTTCTGTCTCTTACAAAGGCCGCCGATCGTTTTCATGCAAGACTTAATGCAACCGGCAAGACCTATGCTTATCATATCGATACCCGCCCCAAAGCAGACGTTTTTAACGTCCGCTACAGCCTTTCTCACCCACAGCCTCTTGATGTTACGGCAATGAAGAGCGCCGCTGACAAACTTGTAGGCACACATGATTTCAGGGCATTTACCAACAATTCAAAAACAAAAAAATCCACCGTCCGAACTATCAATTCAATTACATTTGACAGTTCAGGCAGTGAACTTGTTATTCGTTATAACGGCGACGGTTTTCTCTATAATATGGTTCGTATTCTTACCGGCACACTTATCCTTGTAGGCGAGCATAAGATATCCGCTTCAGACGTAGCTGATATTTTAGCCTCAAAGAATCGAGCCCTTGC
Organism: uncultured Lachnospiraceae bacterium; assembly: GCA_902766825.1. Taxonomy (GTDB): domain Bacteria; phylum Bacillota; class Clostridia; order Lachnospirales; family Lachnospiraceae; genus CACXFB01. The sequence goes on along the minus strand of CACXFB010000022.1, from coordinate 69,081 downwards.
CGGTCCTTGCGTTGCGCCAACCGGACTTTTTCTTGAAAAAGTTGAATACAATTAAGCGAGTCAGTGGAACGGGGGACGGTTCCTCGTTCCAAAGCCAAAGTCAATTGGAAACATCTCTTGTTTTAGAAGTGGAACGAAGAACCGTCCCCCGTTCCACTCACCTGCTTATACACAAGCAAGGAGATAACTAAAACTATTACCAGTACACCTGAAATAATAAAATTATATACAAATGCGAAGTATATAATTACGTTGGTCTTTCCCCAATCAGCAAATATATCGTAGTCTCCGATTATCTTTATCTCATACTCATGACCATCAGCTGCAAGTACCGTATCTTTTACCAAAACATCCGGATTACCACTGTTAATTCTGTCATTATGGTTGTAATAGTCCATAAATCTGTCTTCCTTGGTATTTAAAATATCAGCCAAATCCTCAGAATTCTTACTTCTGCTTATAAGTCTAAAGCTTTCATCTTCTTTCTTATCAACTCCTACATCAATACTATCCACAATTTCTTCTATATCATTTTTCCCATCCCAATCATAATAACCAAGTACAAACTGGCTTGGTACAAATTCATGATCTTTAACATATATATCATCAGACATTTTTATGTAATATACTTTCTCCGGCACACCAAAGGAGTCTTCTGTTTTCTCATATTCTTTTTCAATATCATTTTCCCATTCAATAAGCTTGTCTAAAACTTCTGATGAAGGTTTATACGAATATACGCTGTAAGTTCCTTGTGTCTCATCCTCTTTTGTCCGGGTCAGATAGGATGATTTATCACTATCTTCCTGGTCCCACAATGATATATAGATTTTTTCGCACTCAGTTCCTATAACATCTCCTGATGTATTATCGCTCAATGAAAATGAAATGACATTGTAGCCATTAACGCGTTCTATTATTCCATGTTTTCCAAGAAATTCATATAAACCATTTGCCATCTTTGGCACATAATGTCCCTCATCCATATCCGAGTAATTATCAAACACATTCCACGCCGTATGAAATTGTGTGTTTTCCATACGCAACAACATATCATTATACAACTCATTCTTATCTTCATTGCCGGAATCAACAAATAATCTCGACTGATTTTCAACAATATTTTTTTGATTGTCAATTGATTGCTCCATCGATTTTTTTATTCCGAGCTTATAATATCGATTTAATATTACTGTACTTATCACACATAGTATGATAGCTACAACGAGTCCAATTGCAACTCCCTTTAAAAAGATTTTTGAAAACTTTGGTTTAAGAATATTTTTTTCTTTAATACTATCGTCATTCACTTTACTCATAACACATTCCCTTTCTTTAATGTATAATGGTTAAATAGTTAAAATGATTTACGTTCAGCATCACTTTATACAACAATATTAAACCAAATTAATCTTTTTTCATTAGAGTAACATTAAAATAGGCTGGTGGAACGAGGAACCGTCCCCCGTTTCACATCTTTATCTTTACAACAAACCTGCCATCCTTGGTTTCTATATTCATTTTCCAACCGTTCCTTTTTACTACGCTGTCCACTATGGATAATCCGACGCCGCTTCCTTCGGTGTGTCTCGAATTGTCGCCTTTAACAAATGCTTCCTTAAGTTCATCGCCTTTTATATCAATCTGACCTTCATAATCATTTGCTACAACTATCATTTTTTTGTTTAATTGTATATCAATCTGCCCGCCCTCTTTGCTGTACTTGACTGCGTTACCCAGGAGATTGTTTATCAAATGATCCATCCACATTTCATTACATTTAACAGCGCATTCCCCCTGGATATTAAAATCTAATCTTTTGTTTTTAATGAGTCCGCTATTAGATTCAATAAATGTATTTATTTCTTCCCATACATTTATTTTTTTCTCCCCAAAACTGGCCTGCCTGTTTAAACCGTCCTGTCCGTCCCTAATTAAAACACCCTCCTGAACCTTCACCAAATTATCCATAAAACCTATGTTCTCATTCATTTCATCCACAGTTTCAACAATCTTTTTGGCGTATTCTTTTCTCTCCTCTTCGCTAATATTTTCTTTCATGTTTTCTGCATATCCGGACACAGCCATCAAAGGACTCTTAATATCATGCGCCATTGCATTACCAGTCGTCCTTTTGTATAAATCAATGTCATACATTGCTTTTCTTTTACGATATACAATAAAACATATGATAACGACCACAGCAGCCATTCCAATAACACTGCCACCATACAAAATTTCAAGGTATTTAATTACGTTCTTTTTTCCATAATCGGCAAAAATATCATAGTCACCTGTTAATTTAATTTCATACTCGTGTCCATCAGATCCAATAACACTTTCCTTTACTACCACGTCAGGATTATCATCATCGATTCTATCCCCCATTTTCTTATATTCTATAAAATTGCCAATCACTGAATCAGAACACAGGCTAAAGCTTGCAACATCATCTTTGTCATCTACAGTTACATATTCCCATCCATCGTATTCATCAGCGTTTGTTACTATATCTATACTATCAATTTCTTTTTCGATCGGGTCATCTTTTTCATCCCCCCCATAACATACTAAATATAATTTGCACGGTACAAATTTATCACCTTTAATGTACATATCCGTTGATAATTTTATTTCATATTTTTCTCTGTAAAAATTCAGGTAAGAGGACCTCTCCGAATGTTCTTCAGCCTCATCAACGATCTTTTTCCATTCATATAGTTTATCTAACACCTTAGAATCCGGCTTATATGCAAAAACATCAGATTCACTAAAGAACTCATATCCGCCCCAAGAATTATAATACGTCACATATGTATCCTTTATTTTAGCCATGTAAATATATTCTTTTTCACTTCCAACCAAGCAATCATCGGTATTATCAGTCAGTGTATATGAAAAAGCTAAGTAAGGGTTAATAACATTTAAATCATCATCAGTCAACGTTGATTTCCCATTAATTAATAAACAATCCTTATGTCTCTGCCCGTCATCCATGTTCCACAAAATACAGTTACGCATTTTTTCTTTATCATCTATTCCGGCATCCTCAAAGAATTTAATTTCATCTTCCAAGCTTGATTTATTGCTTTCAAGATTCCACAGCATTACTCTTTTTTTTGTTTGCTCATAACTATTCCACATTCTAAATGCAACAATAGTACATATTATTACCGTCAGGGATATTGCAATCAAAAGCGGAGTACGCAGAATTTTCTTAAAACTTGGTTTAAGCGTAATCTGTTTTTTATATTTTTCAAGTTTTTTTGCTTCTCTATCTTTACTCATACTTTTTCCCTTTCTTAAGTGCATCAATTATCTGTCTGTTAACATTTTCAACACCACGCATCATCTCACCGGCTTTTTCCTTTACAACATCCTCATCATCAGTATTTAGTACCAAAAGTGCATTCTCTTTTATATCATTTAACTGCTGCCTTGTCCCTTTAGAAATTTCATTAATAACAGCATTGCGGTATGTATATATTTCATAACTCGCTTTTCTTTTGTAGTAGATTCTGTTGCAAATTAAAATTGTTACCGCCATCATTGCAAGCAGAACCACTGCAAAAAATATAATAATCGTCACCCCCATGTCTTCAAAAATTCCATCAATGGAATAGCATAGGTATAAATCGTAATACTCCCCATCACGTCCAACCTCCCGCCATGTTAGCTCTTCACTTGAATAATCACTTAAATTAAGTGCCTCTTTTCCCTCATTATTTTCCTTTATCGTCTTATACTCATATTCACCCTTCAATTTTGTCGCAACTATTTTCTGACTAAATGATTTGATTATAAAATGATTATACAGCTCTTTTTCCTCCAAATTACTAAGACGCAGAACTAATCTTGCAATCGGGTAAATGTATTGTTCATCACTTATTTGAACTTTATAATCAGCTAAATCAGCTGCCTTCACTATATCAGTTATATCTATGTTTTGTACCTTTCCATCATATGTCTGAAAAAAGGAATTCATCGCAACTGCTTCTTTATCTGCAACATCATATAAACTGACAAAAAGCACTCGTCTATATCCTTCATAAATTTTTGAATATGATGAATGAACAAAGATTCCATACAACAATAAACACACTATAATCCCTTTAATAAATATCTTCTTTTTATCCGGCTTTGTTACCATCTGCCTTAGATACCTAACCTTAATATTCTTCATATCATTCCTCTCTTTCTAGTCCCCGGTTATCTTATATCCTTTTCCTATAACAGTCTTTATCTGCTTGGCATTACTGCCCAATGCCTTGCGAAGTTTCTTCATGTGGTTATCAAGTATTCGTTCATCCCCGTCGTAGTCGTATCCCCAGATACGAAGGATGAGTTTCTCCCTGGTCACAACTGCACCTTTGTTTTCCATCAGGATTTTTAAAATCAAATACTGCTTTTGTGCCAGTTCCAATGTATCGTCGCCATTTTTCACAGTCATTGTCGCAGGGTTTAGAGTTATCTCACCGGCTTTCATTTCTTTTGAAATAATGGTTCCTTTTGATCTGTTAAGAAGTGCCCTCATTTTCACATACAATGTTGCAAGTGAAAATGGTTTTACTATGTAGTCATCACATCCGATATCGTATCCGTATATAACATCCTCTTCCCTTCCTCTTGCGGTGAGAAAAATTATAGGCACACTGCTCTTTTTTCTAAGCTCCCTGCACAGCTCAAATCCATCAGCACCCGGCATCATAACATCAAGCAACACGAGGTCATATTCATTTTCATAAATCAAATCCAGCCCCATATTGCCATCCACTGCAATATGAAGTTTTATGTCCATCTCATCTTTTCTTCCAACATAATCGCATATAACCTGTCGTATTCTCTCATCATCCTCCACAAGCAGCACATCAAACATAGTCCGCTCCTTCCTTTTTCCTTAAATCCAAATACAATATAATACCTTAATCTATCTTTTATCTATCTTTCGTCTGTTCTTTATATATTTTTTTCACAAAACGGCAGGATATATTTCAATCCTGCCGTTAAATTATTTACCGCCAGCGGGTTAATGCTGAGTCAACGGGGACGGTTCTTTTTGACTCATTAATCCACTCATAATACACACCTTTTTTGCTCCTGCGCCAAGTGCCAGCGCCATGTTCGATGAGTCGGCGGGGACGGTTCTTTTTGACTCATCCTGCAAACGAATTCCACCAATGGCATACACCGGGATATCCACACTTTTTACAACTTCTTTTAAAAATTCAATTCCTCGTGGTGGCAGATCTTTTTTACAGTCCGTTGCAAAAATATGACCTGCTATTACATAAGTGCATCCAAGCGCAGTTGCTCTTTTTGCATCCTCAACACTGTGGCACGACGCACCTAATCCCTCAAAAAAACCTATGTCCTCTGGTGGCATTTTCTCCAATTCCTGCAATGGCATATGAATCTTTTTTATTCCAAGCCTGATTGCTGTTTTATAATATGTGTGAAGGATAAGGGTAACATTTCCCCTGTCACATATTTCTTTTACCTTAACAGCTAACTTTTCATACTCATCAGGAGCCATATCTTTCTCCCGCAAAATGATGGCGTAAGGTTTTCTTGCTGCCACCAGTTTTATTCTCTCAAGAAAATCAATATCACAAATTTTTCTGTTGGTGATACACACCACATCATTTAAATCGTTACTGAACATACAGATAATCATTTAACACCGGCTGCAAGCCCATAGATTTGATATCTTCATACATTTTATTAAGGCTTCTTGAATCGTTTATCTCAAACTGCTCATCACCGCTGTTATCTGACTCCTTTCCTTCGTACTTACTTTCATGATCACCTATTCCGGTCGATACTCCTGCAGACACTTTTGTTGCCGCAATCTTAACTATTCCATTTCTAAACGTTGCACTTTCCCTTGACGAAACTGTTATTCCGGCAAAAGGAAGGAATATTCTATACGCGCATAAAATCTGGCAAAGCTGTCTTTCATGAACGTCTAAAGGATTAATCTTAGAATTATTGATTATAGGACGAAGTCTCGGACACGACAGTGATATTTCTGCATGCGGATATTTTTTTTGCAGATAATATGCATGAAGCCCTGTTGCAAGCGCGTCCTTGTGATAATCCGCAAGGCCAAGAAGTGCCGAAAATGCAACACCTCGCATGCCTCCCATCAGTGCACGTTCCTGTGCATCAAATCTGTACGGCCACACTCTTTTATGTCCTAAAAGGTGAAGCTTTTCATATTTATCCGTGTCGTAAGTTTCCTGAAATACAGTTACATAATCCACACCGCACTCATGAAGATACTTGTATTCATCCACGTTAAGAGGATACACCTCTATGCCTACCATTCTAAAATATTTTCTTGCAATACGGCAGGCTTCCCCTATGTATTTCACATCACTCTTAGCTCTGCTCTCACCGGTAAGAATCAGAATCTCCTCCATGCCGCTTTTAGCAATGACTTTCATCTCTTCTTCAATCTGATTCATATCAAGCTTCATTCTCTTGATTTTGTTATAGCAGTTAAATCCACAGTAAACGCAATAATTCTCGCAATAATTCGCTATATAAATAGGTGTAAAAATGTATACATTGTTACCAAAATGATTTCTTGTCTGCACTCTGGCTTTTTCGGCCATCTTTTCCAAAAACGGCTGTGCCGCCGGCGACAATAACGCCATAAAATCACGCACCGAACATGTCTCGTGACCAAGTGCCGCCACAACATCTTTTGCAGTAAAAGAATCGTAATCATACTCTTCAACCTGCGACATAACTTTCTTGCAGATATCAGATTCTATTATGTCCATTCCCTCCATATATTCCATATGGTTTGTTCTTACTGAAGGGTCATTTTCAAGCCTGTGCTTTCTTTCTAATGCTTCCTTTGATAGTTCATCCGAATCAATAAAAAATTGGTTTTCCATAGTTTCACCACTGTCCTATCTCAAAAATCCCGTTAGTGGGTCTGATGCGCTTGCGCCTCGCTGCAGCACTCTTCCAAGTCCTGAAAGGTATGCGCTTCTTCCTGCTTCTATTGCTTTTCTGAAAGCTGATGCCATAAGTGGCAGATCTCCTGCAGTTGCAAGAGCGGTGTTCGCCATGATTGCTGCAGCTCCCATCTCCATTGCCTCGCAAGCCTGTGACGGTCTTCCGATTCCTGCATCAACTATTATAGGAAGGTCAATCTCATCAATTAAAATCTGGATGAAATCTTTTGTTGCAAGTCCTTTGTTAGAACCGATAGGTGACGCAAGTGGCATGACTGCTGCCGCACCTGCTTCCACCAGATCCCTTGCACTGTTAAGGTCCGGATACATATAAGGAAGAACAATAAAGCCCTCATCGGCAAGAATACGTGTTGCCTTTATCGTCTCAACATTGTCAGGCAAAAGATATTTGGAATCCCTCATAATCTCTACTTTTACAAAATCTCCGCATCCGAGTGCTCTTGCCATTCTTGCTATTCTTACCGCTTCCTCGGCATTTCTTGCACCTGATGTGTTAGGAAGCAGAGTAACATTCTTTGGAATGTAATCAAGTATATTTTCCGTATCTTTTGTGTTGGCGCGTCTAACCGCAAGAGTAATTATCTGTGCACCCGCATCTTTAACCGCCGCCTCTATGAGATTAAGGGAATACTTTCCCGAACCGAGTATGAATCTTGAATCAAATTCATGACCTCCAAGTATAAGTTTATCATTGTTATTTTCCATGTTAATCCTCCGTTGTTTGTCCCTTATACACTATCATATTTTATTTCACACCAGCTTAATTAAGCGTTGTTGCACTCACTTAGTTCCCCTCTTTATTATCCCAGTCAATTATTCTAAGCACCGCCTGTGCTTCATGCATGGCACAAAGCATTACCCTCGGTGCGACCAGACCGTCCGCCTTTTCCACATCACTTACAAAATCCCCACACAGATAAAAACGTCTGCCGATTTCTTTTGTCCTGATATTATTAGCGCTGTCCATACCTGCCATTCCCGATGCTGCCACCAGATATTTGTCCGGCATTTTTTCAAGCACCGCATTTACAAGCATGGCTTTGTCTTTCGCACCATCAAATGCTTCGCAAATAATCGTATCGCCGTCAAAAAGTTCGCATACATTCCCCTCTTCAATCCTGACACAATCAGTTGTCACATCACAAAACGGCATAATTTCTCTAAGATTTTCTCTTAGAGCATCCACTTTATTCATCCCAATCTGGCTCACTTTATACTGCTGCCTGTTAAGATTGGTGGCTTCAACTTTATCAAAATCTATTATGTGAAGATGACCTACCCCCGACCTTGCAAGGGCAATTGCAACATTTGAACCAAGTCCTCCGGCTCCGCAGATTGCAACGCGGGCATTTTGAAACTTCTCAAAACGCTCCCTGCCAATCTTTGCTGCAAGTGCATTACAGAGTTCTTCCTTTGAAATGATGTTGTTTTTCATATCTGTCTCCATATCACCAGTCTCTATCAGCCTCCACCAACAAAACTTACAACTTCAACGCTGTCTTCATCCTTAAACATATAAGTATCATATTCATTTTTAGGTATAATATCAAAATTAACCTCCACAACAACTCTTGATACATCATAATTGTTATCTTCAAGAAATTTTGCCACACTGATTCCTGCGACATCTTTTTCCTCTCCGTTTATCTTAACCATAGGCACCTCCCTGTCGAATTAATCCCTTTCCTTTAAATCTTCTATACCTCTATTATTCCCTGCTCAATCATTATATCGCTACAGCGATACATTTCCAAGTGATGCTACGCTGCCTCGCTCCATTTTCTTTTTATAAATGAATACAGCAGTGTCAGGGAAACCATCATCATAATAAGTTCCGTAACCGGCTGTGCAAAAAGCATTCCCTTAAATCCAAAACGATTATTTAATATAAGTAAAAGCGGAATATAAAGGATAAGCTGTCTTACCAGCGTTATCGCAAATGCATAAAATGGCTTTCCCATTGCCTGAAATGACATTCTGCTCATTGAAACCGCGCCGACAAAAGGAAGTATTAACATTACTGTACGAAGCACCCTGGCACCGATGCTTATAACCTGTGGTGAATCCGAAAAAATTCCGATTAAAAGAGGTGCACTGACACCATAGACTGCCATAACGACTGCCTCCGTGCAGCTCACTGACAAAACTCCCGCCTTTAGGACTTCCATCATTCTCTTATAATTCTTTGCGCCATAATTATACCCCATTATCGGCTGGGTTCCCGATGCAAATCCCTGATAAATGTAGTTGCCGACCGAAAGGACCTTTTGGGCAACTCCCATGGCAGCAACCGTAAGTTCCCCGTATGCGACCGCAAGATTGTTATTTACCACATATGCCACGCTTGTAAGAAGTGTCTCAAGTGTAGCAGGAATACCCACCAGATAAATCTCACCAAGTATCTCTTTTGTCGGCTTAACATACTTTACACTTGGACGAAGAAGCGTTTTCCCCATTATGTACAACAGCGCAGAAACAACCATTCCAAGTGCATTTCCCAAAACTGTTGCAATGGCAGCTCCCCTTATCTGCATCCCAAACCCGAAAATAAATATCGGATCCAGTATTATATTTGCAATCGTCCCTGCAAGCATTCCGATTATTGAGTACTTCACCGAGCCTTCACTTCTTAAAAGCTGACCCAGCGTGTAATTTCCCATCGTAAAAATGCTTCCGATAAGAATAACCGCAACATACTGTTTTGTGTATTCAAATGTATTGGATGCAGCACCTAGAACATGCACAATTTTGTTGATAAATATCATCCCGACTGTTGCAACAATCACGCTGTTAATAACGGTAAGAACCACACCAGCCGTTAACGTATGATTAGCTTTCCCCTCATCTCCTGCGCCAAGACATCTTGCAATAAATGAAGATGCTCCCGTTCCTATCATATTGGAAATGGCTATTGTAATCATCATAACCGGATATGCGAGATTCACAGCAGCCAGCTGATAATCATCATGCATCCTTCCTATAAAATACGTATCCACCAGATTATATAAAACCATTACAAACATACCGGCAATAAGCGGAACCGATAATTTGATAACAGCCTTAGCAGGCTTTTCACTGCTTAAAGTATAGATTCGTTTGTCTTCACTTTTCATAATTATCACATCCTTTTAAGGAGGATTGGGGGCGGAACGGGGCGAGTCAGTGGGGACGGTTCTGATTGACTCATTCTTTTTTCTTGCAAATGTTATGTTGAACTGATAAGTTCAAAGAATGAGTCAATCAGAACCGTCCCCACCGACTCATCCGTTCCGCCTTCACGACTCCAATATTATGGTTACAGGACCGTCATTTACGGAATACACACTCATATCCGCTCCAAACTGCCCTGTCTCAACCTCAAATCCCGCCTCTTTGCACTTAGCTATAACCTGTTCGTAAAGTGGGATGGCTGTGTCCGGTCTTGCCGCATCCGTAAATCCCGGACGTCTTGATTTACAATCTGCATACAATGTAAACTGACTTATTATAAGCAGCTTCGCCCCTGCGTCCTTTGGTCCAACATTCATCTTACCGTTTTCGTCTTCAAAAACTCTAAGTCCGCAAATTCTATCTGCAATATAGTCTGCATCCTTATCGGTATCATCCTTATGAACTCCAAGCAAAACCAAAAATCCTTTATCTATCTTTCCGACATTAACCCCATCTATATCCACACGGGCTTCATTTACTCTTGTAACTACTGCTCTCATTTTATCCTCTTTTCCTTTATAAAATACATTCGCAATCTTAAAAAGCTATACTCTTAACATCATATTATGTTACATACTAGTCATTCTAAAATCAAGCGAAAATAAGACAAAAAGCCGCCACACTTTACAATAAAGTGCAACGACTTTCTGTTATTGAGTTACAATCAGATTATAATCTTAATGATGAATACTATATCCAAAATCGTAATTGAAACCACAGTAATTTGCCCAATATGTATTTCCGTTTACCTCGTAGCGGATAGCATACTCAAAATCATCAGATACTACATCTTTAACATTAATACTTGTTGTCCATGTTTCAGAACCATCTTTGTTTGTCTTATTGTAGCTAAGGTTCTGCTCTTTGTATGTCTTCCATCCGTCTGTTGTATATCTTACAACTACGTTCTTGTTATAAGCAAAGTTCTTAACTACTGCATTAATCTTGTAGTTGCTGTAGTCATACTGAGAACCAAGTCTTTCTACAGCTACAGGAGCTGATCCGATTACTTCGTCACCATTATAGTCGTTTCCGTTGTTGTTATCCCAGTAAACTTCTCCGTCAGCTTCATATTTGATAGCATACTTGCAAGAAAAACTAGAGAAATATGCTCTCCAGATCTTTGATCCATCACTAAGTGTTTCCATATATACAGCATTTGCATCCTGCCATTCAGAATCAGAAAAATACTGATAATGAACAGTAACCTTTTCATCGCTTGCATTACCTGTTGTCTTGATGAACACTTCAAAACTACGTCCGCCGTACTTAGCGAAATGTACGCTTGATGAGTAAAGGCTTACTTTACTTGTTGCTGCGCTTGCAGGAGCTGCTCCCTTAAATCCACATACACCTACGATTAATGCAAGTGCAAGAACCATTGTTAATACTTTCTTTAACTTACTTGTCTTAAACATTTTTTCTAATCCTCCAAATATAATTGTTTGTATCTCAGATTTTTGACGTTCTACTTTGCAAAGCTATTTACTCTATTCTGAGCACGAAATCAATAATAGCACCTCTTATATGGTAAATCAAGTGTATTTTTTCATGTCATATAAATAAAATTACAAACATTTCAAAAAGGCCATTGTGCTTTTAATAAAGCACAACAGCCTCTTTTAAGATTTAATCACAATCGTGATATTATTTTAGTGATGAATACAATAACTAAAATCGTAATTATCTCCACAATAATTTGCCCAATATGTATTTCCGTTTACCTTGTAACGGATAGCATACTCAAAATCACCAGATGCTACATTTTCAACATTAATTTTTGTTGTCCATGTTTCAGAACCATCATTGTTTGTCTTATCATAGCTAAGAGTTTTCTCCTTATAAGATTTCCATCCATCTGTTGTATATCTTACAACTACGTTTTTGTTGTAACCAAAATTCTTAACTACTGCTTTGATCTCATAGTTCTTATAATCATACTGATAACCAAGTCTGTCTGCTGCTACAGGTGCTGAACCTATAACTACGCTACCATCGTAGTTATTTCCATTGTTGTTATCCCAGTATACACTTCCATCAGCTTCATATTTGATTGCATATTCACAAGAAAAACTAGAAAAAATTGCTTTCCAAATCTTTGAACCATCACTAAGTGTTGTTACATATGTAGCTTCTGTATCTTTCCAGTTCTCTCCTGAGAAAAACTGATAATGAACAGTTACCTTTTCATTGCTTGCATTACCAGTTGTCTTGATAAATACTTCAAAAGTACGTCCACCATGTGAAGCTACTGCTACACTTGAAGAGTAAAGGCTAACCTTGCTTGCTGCTGCGCTTACAGGAGTTGCTCCCTTAAATCCACATACACCAACGATTAATGCAAGTGCAAGAACCATTGTTACTACTTTTTTTAACTTACTTGTCTTAAACATTTTTATAATCCTCCGAATTTAATTTTGTTTTCCCAGCGTTATTGTTAACGTGTTACTTTGCAAAGATTTTTCCCTGGGTTAAACATATATTAGCATCACTTATAATTATTTTCAACACTAATTAATAATTATAAATGCTAATAACTAGATTTTTTACTGGTGAGCACAATAACTTGCATCGTAATTTGCACCAAAATTATTAGCCCAGTACTGTGTACCGTTTACTTCGTAGCAAACTGCATACTCAAAACCAGTTCCATCTCCAAGATCTCCTACTGGGAAGCTTGCAATCCAGTTCTCTGTTCCGTCAGCATTTGTATCACTGTATCTGAGTGCAACATCACTATATGTATTCCAACCATCTGTAGTGTATCTTACAAATACATTTTTCTCATAAGCATAGTTCTGAAGCATTGCCTCAACTCTGTATTCTCCCTGGATATAACGCTGGTAACCTAATCTTTTAAGTTCAATAGGAGCGCTTGCGATTCTCTGTCCGCCGGCATAATTCTGTCCATTGTTATTATCCCAAAATGTCTGACCGTCAGCTACATACTCAATAGCATACTCACACTGGAATCCACCAATAGAAGCTTTCCAGATCTTTGATCCATCGCTAAGTGTTGTGAAATATTCAGCTTCAGTTTTTACCCAACCCTGGTTATAAGCACCATAGTAATAGTGAACATAAACCTTCTGATCACTTGCGTTATCATTAGTCTTTACATAAACTTCATAATCAGCATAACCATACTTAGCAAATGTTACAGTTGCTGAATAAAGGCTTACTCTGTCTGTAGCGGCACTTGCAACAGTTGCTCCTTTAATGCTAAATACTCCAAAAATCATTGTGAGTGTCATTACCAATGCTACAATCTTTGTAGCTTTACTTGTTCTTGTCATATTTTCCTCCAAATATTTAGTTATTTCTTCTTAGAAGAAGTTCTGAAAATTACTTTTAAAAGTCATTGTTTCCCTCCCCCTAAGCGCATTTCATATATTATCAAGATTGTTTTAAAAATTCAAGCATTATATGTAATTTTATTTAAATTTTCTGTTTATTTCATATATTATTCTATTTATTTTTTACATTTTAAGAAAAATAAAAAAGCATAGTCATCCGCTAATGACTACACTTTTTAAAAATGCCAGGAAACTGTAATTATTTTTTAAATGAGAAAATAGACTTTTTATATGGCTCACATTTGAAAGTCTTGAGTATGTATCCCGTAGACGATACAACCTGATCGAGTTCATCTTCAAGAATCTCGTTCTCCGCCACTATGACAGTCTTCTTCTTTTTAAATGATGATGTAACCTTCTCAACCTTGAATGCCTTCTTAATTGCATCGTTCATGTGCATCTCACACATATCACAGGCCATTCCTTCGATACCTAATGTCATCTGTACCATTACACATGTCTCCTTTCGGCTCCCCCGAGCCACCCAAATTACATACTTTAATTATAAACGTAATCACAATACTTGACAACAATAATTTGCCGTCATATAATCATAAAATTAGCAAAGTTCTGAGTGGAACGGGGGACGGTTCCACCTTGATCCCCGGAAAGGAGAAGGCATAAATGCGATATTACAGCTCAAAATTTCAAAAAAATACTATCGCCAGCATTGTTTTTGTTGCAATGCTTCTTGTTATGCTGTACTCCTCTTTCTTTGTTGCAAAAAATCTACATCATGATTGCTGCGGCGAGCACTGTGAAACCTGTATCATACTTCATCAGTGTGCAGACAATCTTAATAATATAAAGAATGAATTTGGAGCCGGTGTTGTAATACCGCTTCCTATTGTTATGGTCGCGGCCGGTGCAATGTTTTATATTCTTTTAACAGCAAGCGCCACTCCGGTTTCAACAAAGGTACGGCTAAATAATTGATTATCCCATAAATGCATATAACTAACAGAAATTTATTATATTTATGGAGGATATCTCATTGAAAAGAAAATTTTATATTACATTATTAATATGTGCACTTATTATTAGTTGTTTTTCCGGTTGCAGTTCATCAGACAATAAATTAGGTAAAAATGAGGATACCATACACATTGTCACTACTATTTTTCCTGAGTACGACTGGGTTAACAACATTTTAGGCGACAATCCAGCAAAAGCAGATGTTACACTTCTTCTTGATAATGGTGTTGACCTTCACAGTTATCAGCCAACTGCAGAAGATATCATCAAAATATCAACATGTGATTTATTCATATATGTCGGTGGCGAGTCTGATAAATGGGTTGACGATGTTTTAAAGGAAGCAAAAAACAAAGACATGATCGTAATCAACCTTCTTGACACTTTGGGTGACAGTGTTAAGGAAGAAGAGCTTGTAGAAGGTATGGAAGGTGAAGAAGAGGAAGAAGGCGAAGATGAGGATGAGGAAGAAGGACCTGAATATGACGAGCATGTATGGCTTTCATTAAAAAATTCCTCAATTCTTGTTAACAGCATCGATGAAGCTATAGAAAAACTTGATAAGGACAATGCTTCAACATACCAGCAGAATGCAAAAGCTTACACAGACAAACTTAATAAGTTAGATAACGAATACAAAGAAGTTGTTGATAACGCCAGCGTAAAGACTCTTTTATTCGGAGACAGATTCCCATTCCGCTACCTTACAGAGGACTATAACCTTGATTACTATGCAGCATTTATCGGTTGTTCCGCAGAAACTGAAGCAAGTTTTGAGACAATTACATTCCTTGCACAGAAGGTCGATGAACTTTCTTTGAAAAATGTTATAACTATCGAAGGAACCAATCACAAAATTGCTGAAACAATAATTCAGAATACGAAGGACAAAAACCAGCAGATCCTCGTAATGGATTCAATGCAGTCTTCAACAACTAAGGATTATGAAAACGGCACAAACTATCTTTCAATTATGGAAAAGAATCTTGAAGTTCTTAAAGAAGCGTTGAAGTAATTAACAACATACATCTTTAGAATACAAATCGAATAATAATAACCAAAAATGAATTAAAAACAAGCCAAGGGACTGTGTTCTGACTACAGTTCCTTGGCTAATTTTTTTCATACAATATTTTACCTACTCCATAATTAACTGCTTTTCTGGGTTATCATCCCCACCCTCGTAAGTTACCCAAACATTTCCATTCTTCACGAACTCTACTAATTGCAATATCATATCTTACAATAGGTCCTGCATCATCATCAAACCCCTCCCAACTAACCCCTCTAAATATTTCATTCTCCAAAATAATAAAATTTCCATTTTTAAATGCTTCTTTAGTATCTGGGGAATACCAATCATTTTTAACACTCTCATCTCCGGCATAAGTTATCACCATTGTATAATCACCATCATTTGCCATTGAAGTTCTAATATACTCCCTTGCCGCTTCATCCAACTCTTCTTTAGTGTATATCTGCGACTCTGTCTCACCTGCTCTGTTAATTCCTGTCCATATTAATGTCTGACCATTACATGGATTAACACAAAAACATCCTGCTACAAAAACACATATACCTATCGAAAGTGCAATTGTCATACCTTTTTTCTTTTTGCCACCGACAAGAGCTTCCACTCTTTGTTTTACCCCTATTTCTCCAAAAGCCAATGGTATAGCCAGTGCAGCCGGTGTTCCCATGCTCCAGTCTAAAAGCATATTTGCATATGTTTTTTTCTCTTTGCCGCTATAATATGACACTGCTCTTTCATCACAGGCAAGCTCAATGTCCTTACAGCAAAGTAAATACGCAATCCAAACTAACGGGTTAAACCAATGAATAATAAGAATTACATAACCTATAAACTTTCTTATATTATCTCTTCTTTCAATATGAGCATGCTCATGCTCAACTATATAATTAAACTCCTTTTTACTAACAATGGAAGGCATGTAAACAATCGGATCAAATACTCCGATAATAAACGGCTGTTTCACTCTGTCACACATACGCACGTTACTCCATCCTGTTGGTGCAGACTCCGTAATCTCTTTTTTTAGTCTGACATAACAATAAATGAAATACAGAGTCATTACCGTTACACCAATTAACCACACAATAAGGAAGTTTCGCAACCATCTGTAACTAATAATATCTGTGGTAATTCTTTTATACAAATCTGAGTTGTAAACCTTACTATCAAGTTCTATAAAACCCCGATTTGCAAGTCCGAATCCATTATTATCAAGTACAATTAAACCTTGATATCTTCCCCCAGGATAGCTTCCCCTATATTTTAAATATTCATCTAAACGGTTCCAAAAAAGTGCTTCAATCTGAATAGGTATTAAAAACCTTATCCCAACAATCCCCCACAATACTGGCATAACCCATTTTGCGACCTTGTCCTTAAAGAACCTGTTAATAAGAAATCTTATTGCAAGCACAATCAGTATCAGCCATACAGCAGCTATACTGTTATGAATTATTCTTTGTAAAATCAATAAAATATGATTCATTAATCTTCCTCCTTTCCGATATCATCATCCGACATATACATCATCCGAATTCACTTATCGAGACTACTTCCCACTCATTTTTCTCATTTCTTAATAAAATAATTTCAATCTCATACTGACTATACTTCCCTTGGTCTAAAACTAAAGTTCCTCCAACCCAGCTGTTATAATATGTAGAATAAAAAATCATCAAATCTTTCTCATCTGCACCATATATTCTGCAACACTCTTTTTTTTCAAAGCAATCATCTCCGCCATAAAATACATTTACCGGATAAAAGCCAATACTTCTACAATCCTTGCAATAAGCAACTGCCTCTTTTAGCGCAGCATCCAACTCGTCCTGCGTAAATATTTCAGATTCCTCCTTACATCCTGTCGGATGATTAAAAAAACCTGCAGTTCTTTGTGCCCACAAAGCCGCCTTTGCGTTATCCGGGTGCAATATGGTACATAAGGCTACAAACACACATATCATGGCAGATACAATCTGTGTTTTTCTTTTCGAATCTTTATTAGCAACAACTACTTTTACTCGTTCCTTTACCCCGATTTCACCAAACGCAAGCGGTCCGGCTAAAGCAGCCCTTGTACCTGCACTCCAATCCAAAAGAATATTTGCATAAGTTTTTTTCTCAGATACATCATAATGTGCAACAGCTCTTTCATCACAGGCAAGCTCAATATCCTTACATAACAGAAAATATGCCACCCATACCAACGGGTTAAACCAATGAATACAAAGTATTATGTAACCAACAAATTTTCTTATATTATCTCTTCTCTCTATATGAGCATGTTCATGCTCTACTATATAATTAAACTCCCTGTCTGTAACATCAGAAGGCATATATACTATAGGATTAAAAACCCCTACAATGAATGGTTGCTTAACCTTATCGCACATACGAACATTACTCCATACTGTGGGAACTGCTTCATTAATGCCTCTTTTTAACCAAACATATCCAACAAAACAATAGATTAACATTGCTACCACACCAACACTCCACACAACTTCAAACATCGTTACTAAACTATAACTATTGATTTTTGAAATACTCTGACTAAAAAAATTATGTAACTGTTCCGTTCCTATACTCATAAACAACGGATTGTTTTCCTTCCTGATTAAGAATAGTGCTTCTTCACTTGACGTGACACCTATACACCTTCCAAAATCAACAGGAATCATAAGCTTTAACCCAACCAATCCCCACAATACAGGCATAACCCATCTTGCAACCTTGTCTTTAAAGAACCTGTTAATAATAAACCTTAAAACAATAACGCTTAGTATCAGACTGATTGAAAGCAAACTGTTATTCACAACTTTTGTTGCTATCCATATAATCAGATACTTAAAACTCTCCATACTACTCCTCCTCAATACTGTCAATTATCTTTCTTATATCCTCCGCCTCCTTGGCACTTATGCCACCCGCTTTTGTAAATGCGGCAATAAATGCAGGCAATGAACCTTTAAATGAATTCTCAACAAACTGCCTGCTTTGCATAGAGTAGAATTCATCCCTGCTGATAATCGAAGTTACTGTTCCTTTGTTGTTAACAAAGAGACCTTTCTCGCACAGCCTCTTGATAACCGTGTGTGTTGTTGTACGTTTCCATGTAAAATCAGCTTCCGCTATCTTTACAAGCTCTGAAGTCTTAATCGGCTCATTCGCCCAAATAATATCTGCAAACTGGCTTTCAACCAAACCCATCTGAATATCCGGCATTTAAAACACTCCTTTCTTGGGACTACATTTTGTAGTCTGTGTATATACTACAGCATGTAGTCTCATATGTCAACAACATTTTTTACCACATTCAACACGTACACAACATTTTCACCAACGAAGCGCATCATTTAAGGTAACATTTTCAATAAGATTTTTGGTCAAGCCTTATTGACTGCCACTTAAACCATGCGTTATAATGAATAAGTTATGTTTTAACGCACTATATAAATATTTTCATAGATAATTACTTTAACGAATGGAGGAAAACATGGCTGTAAAATACGTATTTGTGACAGGTGGCGTAGTATCTGGTCTCGGAAAAGGAATCACGGCAGCGTCTCTTGGAAGACTTTTAAAAGCTCGTGGTTACAAGGTAACAATGCAAAAATTTGACCCTTATCTTAATATTGACCCGGGAACAATGAACCCAATTCAGCACGGTGAAGTTTTCGTAACCGACGATGGTGCAGAGACTGACCTTGACCTTGGTCATTATGAGAGATTCATAGATGAGAGTCTTGATAAAAAATCAAATGTAACTACCGGTAAAGTTTACTGGTCAGTTATTCAGAAAGAACGTCGTGGTGATTTTGGCGGAGGAACTGTTCAGGTTATCCCTCACATCACTAATGAGATTAAGAGTCGTTTTTACAGAAATGATGGTGATCCGGACACTAACATTGCAATTATAGAAGTTGGTGGAACTGTGGGTGACATTGAGAGTCAGCCTTTCCTTGAGTCAATCAGACAGTTCCAGCAGGATGTCGGACATGACAACTGCATACTTATACATGTAAAACTTATGCCTTACCTTCACGCTTCAGGCGAGTTGAAGACAAAGCCAACACAGGCAAGCGTTAAGGAGCTTCAGGGAATGGGTATTCAGCCTGACATCATCGTATGTCGTACCGAAGTTCCTCTTGAAAAAGGAATCAAGGATAAGATTTCCCTCTTCTGTAACGTTCCTAAGAATCATGTTCTTCAGAACCTTGATGTAGAGACTCTTTACGAGGCACCTCTTGCAATGGAAAAGGAACATCTTGCAGATGTTGTATGCGAGTCACTTCATCTTGATTGTCCTACTCCTGACCTTACAGAATGGGAGCAGATGGTTAACAATCTCAAGAATCCTACAAAGGAAGTTACTGTTGCCCTTGTCGGAAAATACACTCAGTTACATGATGCATATATAAGCGTTGTTGAAGCACTTAAACATGGTGCTGTTGCTAACAATGCTAACGTTACAATTAAATGGGTTGATTCAGAGACAGTTACTAAAGAAAATGTTGCCGATATTTTAGGTGACGTATCCGGAATCATTGTTCCTGGTGGATTTGGTAACAGAGGAATCGACGGAATGCTTTATTCAATCGAGTACGCAAGAACAAATCGTGTTCCATACCTTGGCCTTTGCCTTGGAATGCAGCTTACAATTGTTGAATTTGCCCGCAACGTAATCGGTTTTGATGATGCTCATTCAGGAGAGTTTGATCCACAGACAACTCACCCTGTAATTCACATTATGCCAGACAAAGAAGGCATTGAAGATATCGGTGGTACTTTAAGACTTGGTTCTTATCCATGTGTACTTGCAGATGACAGTATTGCATTATCACTTTACGGTGAAAAACAAATTCACGAAAGACATCGTCACAGATATGAAGTTAACAACTATTATCGTGAAGACCTTACAAAGAACGGCATGAATCTTTCAGGAATATCTCCTGACGGAAGAATTGTAGAGATGATAGAGCTTTCAAAAGAAAATCATCCTTGGTTTGTTGCAACTCAGGCACATCCTGAATTCAAATCAAGACCAAACAGACCACATCCACTGTTTGCAGGATTTATAAAAGCTTCACTTGAAAATAAATAATTATAAAAATTTACGGCATAGATTTAATAATCTATGCCGTTAAATTTTTTATTTATATACATTTAGTTTTTTATAATTCTTCCACCATACTTATTGATTATGTCTATGATATTTGTTAGAATGTATTTCGAGGTTTTACCTCAAGGTGCTATCAATATGACGATGGCGGTTCGCTTTTTGCGGAGAATTTATACTTCTCCATTCCATATGTAATGACTATTCATTACATAAAACCCTTATCGGGATTCTAATGGAAAGGAGGAATGTGTCTATGCTAACTTTAACCGACATAATATCAGTGATTTGTTGCTGTGCAACTTTTTACGGTCTTGGTTATGTGCATGGACAGCACGATTCCAAGACGAAAAGATGACCGCCCAGCCTTGAAAATTGTGCGGTCATCATAACATAATTTACAGGCGAACCGTCATCGGTAGCACCTTTTTTTATATATTAACATCTAATATATCTTATGTCAAACACTCTTTCCTTCTTTTCATATCCCCCTCACCAACTCCATTGCCTCTTTAATCACCTCGGCCATATTGTAATATTTATAACTTCCCAGGCGTCCTCCTATAAACACTCTATTCTCTTTCTTTGCCTTATCCATATAAAGCCCAGCCACACCCTCGTTGTATTTGTCATTTACCGGGTACAACGGTTCCATTCCCTTATGAAACTCCTGTGAGTATTCTCTTGTAATAACCGTTCTTTGCGGCACGGGCGAACCCTGAAATCTTGGTTCATCGTACACATAAGTCATCTGCTGTCTGTGACGCGGCGCTTCAAAATATTTATGCTCGATTATCCTGGTGTAAGGAACATCATCACTTGTGTAATATACCACTGCATTTCCCTGATAATCCGGCAATTCCAGTACTTCCTCCTCATACCTTAACGTCGTGTATTCAAGTTTTCCATAACAGCAGTCATAAAATTCATCAAGCGGTCCGGAATAAATAATCTTATACGCTTTCGTCTCCCACTCTTTTCTGTTTGCAAAAAAATCTTTCCCAAGTCGCACTTCAATTCCCAACAGCATTTTCCTTACCATCTCGGTATAACCACCTACAGGAATACCCTGATACATATCATCATAGTAATCGTTGTTGTAATCATATCTTAAGGTAAGATGACCTGCAATCTCAGGTGGGAGCTTCGTTACTTTTTTGCCCCATTTCTTCTCACTGTACTCTTTTATAATCTTGTTATAAATGTCCGTGCCAAACATAAGAATTGCCTGTTCTTCCAGGTTTTCCGGGCGAAAGACTTTACCTTTTCGAAAACGCTGTGGCTTTTGCCTTTCATACTCTTTAAGATACTCCTTTACCTGCGCTTCCACCATCATCCTTGCCTGGTTGGGATTTACCACATCCCACAATCTGTAGAAAGTATTCATGTTGATTGGCAGGTTATACACCTCATCCTTATATTTTGCAATCGGACAGTTGGTAAAGCGATTGAACTTGGCAAACCTGTTGACATACTTCCACACCAGTTCATCATTTGTATGGAAAATGTGCGGACCGTACTTATGAACCACAATCCCCTCTACTTCCTGTGTGTAGGCCATGCCTGCAATGTGATCACGCTTATCTAACACCAGACATTTCTTTCCCGCCTTAGTAAGCAGATTGGCACAGGTTGCACCAAACAAACCTGCACCAACTATTAAATAATCATATTCTACAAAATTATCTGCCAATGTTCATCTCCAGTTTCTTTGCCTGCTCAAAATCGCCCATTCTCTCACAGCACCTGATAAGCCCTCTGATTGAATGCTCTTCCTTGTATTTAACAACCAAAAGTGGCTCTGTCTCATATGCTCCGTTATAAAACCACACATATGCTTCGTTAAAATCACCCTGTCTGTAATAATACTCACCGATAATCACACAAATCTCGCTACAAGGAGTATCACACAGATTTTTTAAAACATATTTCATAAGCATTGCTGCATCATTTCTGATAAGGGCACATTTTGCTATAACGCACACTGCTTCATTTAACTCACGAAGTTCCAGTATCCCCGCATCAGCCATCCCCTTAAAGAAACCAAGCGCATCCAGGAAATCCGAATCTTCTCCCTTTTGCAAAAGCTCCTTAACATACATCGTTCTTGCATTACGAGTAAGCCCTGCTGTCAGTCTCAGGACATCATTGCCGTCATTATCATATACGCCACATTGTCCTTTAGCTCCATTTGCCCCGGCTTCCTTAATAATCTTCTTAAACACTGCAAAATCTCTCTTGTGATGAGGCTCGTGAGGCTTGTGAATAATATCAATATCACTATCGTATATCACAGGAAATGTTCTTATTGTCTCATGAATCGGATCCTGCCATTCAAATGTTCTTAATCTCTTAAAAAGCTTTGGTCTTGGCTCGCTGTCATAATTATACGTAGAGCCAAACTCCAGCTGGTTGGTATAATTCATCTGTACAATCTCAATCTCCGGAAGCAATACTTCCTTTAACTGCATCATCTTTTTCCTGTTCATTTCATCAACAATCTCATCGGCATCGGCTGAGTAAATGTAATCCATTGTCGCCAATGAAAATGAATAATTTCTCGCAGCCGCAAAATCATCCACCCATGCAAAATCATATACCTTGTCAGTATATTTTGCCGCAATCTCCTTAGTGGAATCAGTCGAACCGGTGTCCACAATTATTATCTCATCACCAAAATCCTTAATACAATCAAGACATCTTGCAATCTTGTCTTCTTCATTTTTAACTATCATGCAAATACTTACTGTTATCATGGTCCCATCCTCTTTTCTGCAGCGTTGCCAATTGTTAATCTAACATCCTGTTGTAATTGCTTTTAGAACATTCTCGTCAAACTTGTTGTCTTTTAACATCTTAATCTCATATTTGTACGGAGGATAAGTCTTTTTATTCTCATCCATCACATAAGGCGTCTCTAAAATCTTAGGAACATCAGCAAATCTTTCATGATGAACAATGTATGAGAGCGCATCAAATCCGATTGTTCCAAAACCTATATTTTCATGTCTGTCCTTGCCCGCTCCAAGCGGATTCTTGCTGTCATTAATGTGGAACACAGCAATCTGGTCCGCGCCGATTATCTTATCAAACTCCTCTATAACACCATCAAAATCATTTTTCACATCATAACCGGCATCGTTTGTATGACACGTATCAAAACAAACTCTCAGTCTGTCGTTATGAACAACTCCATCATAAATCCTTGCAAGCTCCTCAAAACTTCTACCTATCTCGCTTCCCTTGCCGGCCATAGTCTCAAGCGCAATATTAACCTCATGCTTCTCCTCAAGAACAATGTTAAGCCCCTTAATAATCTGTGCAATTCCAGCATCAACACCCGCTCCGACATGCGAGCCCGGATGAAGAACCATAACTTTACTGCCCATAGCCTGCGACCTTATTATCTCGTTATACAGAAAATCCGTAGCAAACCCAAACATATCTTCCTTCACAGTATTTGCAAGATTAATTATATAAGGTGCATGAATAACAATGTCCTTAATGTTACTCTCGTTGCAAAGCTTAAGTGCCGCATCAATATTTAACTCTTCAAGCGCTTTTCTACGTGTATTTTGCGGTGCCCCCGTATAAATCATAAACGTATTGGCACCATATCCTAACGCTTCCTTAACAGAAGCTAACATCATCTCTTTCCCACTCATTCCCACATGGGAACCAATCAATAAATCTGACATAGTAAATCCTCTGATTCATAATATTTTAACAGTAAATATATATTACTCTCACTACTGTAATTATAAAAAAATCCCTGTTGTATAGTCAATTGTTTTTGTCAATGGGAGTTAATGAAACTATTAAAGAGACTGCAAAATAACTTACTTTACATCAAACTTCTTAATTATGAATTATCATATAAATTTCTGCTTTTTAAATATATACTCAGCAATACGTCCTGCTCCTTTTCCATCAACCAGCTCAAATGCTTTTGCAGACATATCTGATCTCATTTTATAATCATTTATTAAATGTTCAAGGCATTGCATTATCTGTTCCAAATATCTTATATTGTCTCTAATATCTCCAACCGACAACATAATCTTCCTGTTGGCAAATTCGTGTTCTGCTGGCATCTGATTATCTGCAAACGAATAGGTAATGGCAGGTATTCCGCAAGCACATAATTCATACAACGTACTTCCTGCAGCTGAAACAGCAACATCACATAGACACATTAAAGATTTCATGTCATTAACATCGTAATGTATACATAAATTATTATCTTTAACAGCCAGTTTCTTGAGATTTTCATAATCCGAATTCAATTTACCTGCTACAAAATGAAATCTATATTTTTCTAACATATTCTTTTCTTGAATTAACCATTCCATTAATCCTTTCTCAACATGTTGTTTATCTGTTGCTCCTGATAAAACTAAAATATCTGAGACATTTTCTTTAATGGTTATTCTCGAATTTAAAAACTGTTTACGCAAAGGCGCATACGATGTTCCCAGCAATAACTGTGGCTTTTTCCTATCACAGTTACCATATAATTTTACATATGAATCCTCTCTTGCAAAAACATTATAATTAATTATCATATCAACATCATAGGCAAATTCCATACGGTCATCAATATAAATAAGCTTTGTAATTTTTCTGAGTTTTTCAAGATAATGAGGTGTGACGAAATAACTGTCAACAATCAAGGCAGTGGGTTTTATCTTCTTCGTATATTCAATCACCATTTCTTCTTCACTACTCATATCACTGTAATCACTGTGAAGAACAAACGTTTCAAATCCCCTTTCTTTTACCAGTGACTCAAATTTTTCCTCCGCCATCACGAACACTATGCATTTATCATTTTTTTTAATCTCTTCAGCTATGGAAAGACATCTCATAATATGTCCTGCTCCTATGTGTTCATTTCCATCTGCGCGTATTACAACCATCTAGCCGGCATCCTCCCATAACATTTAGTCAGTCATTACTGAAATGAATTATTGATTTTTACAAAAACATATATATCAAACTCTTCATTACTGCCTTCAAATTCAAATCCCATTCTTTTCACCATATTGATGGATGGAAGATTCTTATTGTGAATTATAGCTTCAAACCTTTTAATGCTCCATTTTGAAGCCGCATATTCCATAAGTTTAAAAACAGCCTCACTCGCATATCCCTTATGTTTTTCTTTATCGTCCAGCAAATAGCTGACTTCAGCTGTATCCGCATTATTACTGTTCAAAACAATGCCGATCACACCAATTTTCTTTAAACTTTTCTTTTCTATACATATCCATTCAAATCTGTTCTGATTGGTCATATATGAATTAAAAAACCATGAAATATGTTCATCCCCCGTTATCATGTGAGGATTCTTAAAAAACTTATACACATCAGGATCAGATCTCCATCTTACAACCTCGTCTGCATCCACATCTTCCATTCCACGCAACATAAGACGTTCAGATTCAAAATTATCTTGTCCCTTTTTCATGAATATCCTCACTTTAAACTTTCAAAAAACTCAACAGTAATAGGTTGTCCCCTCTTAATTGTCATCCCTGATTTTTTCCCTATCATTTCGTTCAAATACTTTGGTGCTATACCATTGCCCGGGCGTATACTTCGAACATTTTCAAAACTTATTACATCCCCCTCTTCAATATCATCAATCGCAAACAGACTTCTTCTAAACACCAAGGATGCCTGTTCCTTCGCTGATAGTGTATAATCAGGGCCGTAAGATATTTTCTTTGCATTTTTTACATCATTAATCATCTGTTCAAAATCATTCATACTCATGCTAAATTCACTGTCAGCACTTGTAACGCCTTCAAGCTTTACATGCTTTTCAATTACTCTCGCACCAAGTGCAACCGCAACAACAGCGCCCATGCTTCCAAAACTATGATCCGATAGTCCTACATGAACGCCAAACCTCTTTTTCATATCAGGTATATTACCAAGGTGCATATCCTCCCAATTTGCCGGATACTCACTGCAACATTTTAATAAAATAACCTTATCATTTCCTACTCTTTTACAAGCATTAACAGCCTCCTGTATTTCATCAGCACTCGCCATTCCACAGGACATAATCATGATTTTCCCTTTTGAAGCTGCATACTCAATCAATGGTATATCAACCAGCTCAAAACTTGCTATTTTATAAGCTTCTACTCCTAAATCCTCCAAAAAATCTACCGCAGTACTGTCAAATGGAGTAGATAAAAAATCTAAGCCGTTTTTCTCGCATTCCTCTTTAATTTTTCTATGCCACTCATATGGTGTTCCGGCGTCATCATACAAATCATATAGCTTGTATCCATCCCATAAGCCACCTTTAATCTTAAAATAATCATTATCGCAATCAATTGTCAGGGTATCTGCTGTATAAGTTTGAATTTTGATACAATCAGCCCCCGCTTTTGCTGCCTGTCTTACAATCTCCAAAGCATTCTCCAGTTTTCCACCATGATTTGCACTCATTTCAGCAATTATATAAACTTCATTATTCTCTATTTTATCAAAAACACTAAACATCTTCTTTACCTCGGTCGCCATGTAATACAAAATATTTTGCTTTTGCAATTTCCCAATCAGATAAATTATCAATATCTTGTGCCTCAATTTCCGGAAGAACATATGGTATCGTATTTGATGTTATCATGGAATTGGTTCTCAAAAACGAGTCTGTCCTGCATATATAAAATTGTCCGCAATCATGATATATCTCTTCTAAATCCTGACTTCTTGTCGCAGCATACTCAGGGTACATAAACTGTACTCTGCCATTCTTTAAACTCAAAGCCCTTTGCGGCGGAAAACTGAATTTGACAACCGATATAATTGAATCAGCTCCGGATTCAATCAACCTTTCCATGGCATCCTTTAATCGCAATGAGTTCACAAACGGAGCAGTTGGATATAAACACGCAAAATTATCATATTTCACTCCGGTCTCTCCATATCTGTTAATTACTTCTTTTAACACATCTGCAGTAGTAGCAAAATCATCACTCGTCTCCTTTGATCTGAGAAATGGTACATTTGCTCCATACTCTCTTGCAATCTGTGCTATTTCTTCACTGTCTGTAGAAACCATAACTTCATCAAAAACTCCGCTCTCCAATGCAGCTTCTATACTATACGCAATAATAGGTTTGCCACAAAAATCTTTAATATTCTTTTTTGGGATTCTCTTCGACCCACCTCTTGCAGTTATTATCGCAATACTACTCATCGCATACCTCCATGCATATTACTTTTTATAATAATCAACAACCTTTTTAACAGCTGTTATTACGCCTTCTAAATCCTCATCCGTCATTGAATAAAACAAAGGTATTGACAATATTCTTTCATATAGTTTTTCCGCATTAGGGCATAACCCCGGTAAATAACCAAGCTTTCGATAATACGGAAAAAGATAAACAGGAATATAATGCACGTTAACTCCTATCCCCTCCGCATGCAGGGCATCATACAATTCTTTTCTTGTGCATCGTAAACTTTCAAGCTTAAACTGAACTATATATAAATGACGCACTGTATCGGATTCCTGTATTTCTTTTTGTATGATTATTTCAGGCACATGTGCAAAAGCTTCATCATAACGTTTGACAATTTCTTTCCGTCTTTTAGCAAAAAGGTTAAGCTTATCTAACTGGCTTTCCAACAGCGCAGCCTGGATATCCGTCACCCTGTAATTGAAGCCTAAATCAACCTGTTGGTAGTACCATCCCCCCTCGGAAGTCTTATCCATCCACTGCTCATTTCTTGTTATACCATGCGTTCTAAATAATATCAGCTTGTTATATAAGTTTTCATCATTTGTTAAAACAGCACCACCCTCTCCGGCAGTACATGTTTTTACCGGATGAAAACTAAACGTTGTCATATCTGCAATATTTCCAACACATTTATCATTATATTTTGTTCCTAAGGAGTGAGCTGCATCTTCTATCAAAATAAGATTATGCTCCTCACATATTTGCCTTATTCTATCAAGTTCAACTGCCTGCCCTGTGAAATCAACTGCAATCACCGCCTTTGTCTTCTCTGTAATATGGCTGATTATACTATCCGGATTGATATTATATGTGTCCATGTTTATATCAGCAAAAACCGGTGTTCCTTTACAATATAAAACACAATTTGCCGATGCTGCAAATGTCAAAGGAGTAGTAATAACCTCATCCCCCTCACATATACCGGCCGCACTGCATGCAGCGTGTAATGCAGCTGTACCGTTGCTTAACAGTACAGCATATTTAGCTCCTGTAATCTCACACAGTTTCTTTTCAGCACGCAAAACAGACGGTCCGCATGTCAGGTAATCACCTTTCATCACATCAACAACCGCCTGTATATCTTTTTCATCTATAAACTGATGGCCATATCCTATTTTACTCTTAAAAACAGGTTCTCCACCAAGTATAGCTAATCTTTCCATCTGCCTTACGCCCTCCGTCTTAGTCATTGCCGTGTAAATCAGTCTTAAGCAATCTTTTAATATCTTCAACAGAAAGCCAATCCTTATTAGCGCCCGAACTATATATAAATCCCGGTTCTACAAGTTTTCCACCTTCAATGATTTTATCACTGCTCCACCAATTGTAATTAGGATATATAATATAATGTCTGTCATACTCATATGTTCTTGCCGAATCTTCTTCCGGTATCATTACCTCATGAAGCTTTTCTCCTTCTCTGATTCCAACCTGAGGCATTTCACATCCAGGAAGCATTGCCTGTGCTAAATCAGTAATCTTAAAAGAAGGAATCTTTGAGATAAATGTTTCTCCCCCATTAGACTCTTTTAACGCTTTAATCACCAACTTTACTCCTTCTTCAAGGCTTATCCAAAATCTAGTCATTCTGTAATCTGTAATCGGTAGCTCTTTTCCCCCTTTATCAATAATGTTTTGAAAAAATGGAATAACTGATCCACGGCTTCCTGCCACATTACCATAGCGAACAACACAGAATTTTGTACCTTCCGCACCGGAATATGCATTTGCTGCCGCAAAAAGCTTGTCAGAAACCATCTTGGTAGAACCATATAAATTAATAGGGCTGACAGACTTATCCGTAGAAAGGGCAACGACCTTTTTTACCCCTGTATCAAGACAGGCATCAATTACATTGACCGCTCCATTAATATTAGTCTTAATCGCTTCAATGGGATTATATTCACATGCCGGCACCTGTTTAAGTGCTGCTGCATGAATCACATAATCCACCCCATTTAGCGCACGACATAACCGTTCCTTGTCTCTCACATCACCTATAAAAAATCTCAATACGTCACTATATTCTCTGAATTGATTTTGCATATTAAACTGCTTAAATTCATCACGAGAGTATATAATAATTTTATTAGGCTTATAATTGGCAAGAACATATTCAACAAATCTATGTCCAAATGAGCCTGTACCACCTGTAATTAAAATATTTTTTCCATTGAGCATATTCTACTACCTCTAAATCTTAGTTTATTATTATTCTGTAACTTTGAAATCAAAAACCATTTTGAGTGTGAGCTTCGTTCCATATGTACTATGTGTAGCTGTTGTCGGTAACTCGATCCACAAAACATCCTTCTTAACAAACCTTAATGAAACCGGAATAATCCAAGCAATATCCGATACATCTTCTCTCTCAATTATATCAGCAGAGCCCTCCTGTCGGTCATCCTTGTAACAATACGCATTACTGCTTATATTATATCGGCTTTTACACCATAATTAAATAGTGTATTATATACTTTTATTAAAAGCATCGATGTTGCATCCCTGCAATCACATTAGCACCCATTTGTCTATGAATACTTTGCAACCTTATTCACTCATTCACCATTTTTATACTCAAGTGTCTGAGTTTTAGCTCCATTAGTTCTAAATTTAACAATTGTTGTAAGTCCTTCATACATATTCCCATGTGTTAGTTTTTAATCACATCCTTTAATTTTTTATTTTTCATTCCCTTTATCAATGCTCCACCTTCTGTTGCATTAATAAACTCAACTGAATCAACAGTTGCAATTCTTCTCTCTATCCACTTACGATATATATCAAGATTATTCGAGGTTCTGACTTTACCACCATCTATACCATCAACCAGTTTTGCTCCTGCCTGACCCCCAACCTCCTTCACAAGAGGAGTATCCTTCGCATGATCATAGCCATCCGTGTATGCCATATCAATACCAACTCCAATTATTCTCTTTGCACCTAATTGAATAGCTAAGTCAAATGCAGTTGTTGTTACAGAGCCTCCAGTATTATACATTTTCCCCGACATTTTTTTAGCTCGTTGTTCACTTAAATTATATCCTTTTTGATAAATTATATATTTATCACCTTTATATTCTTGTGGTATTCTATAATACGCAGTTGACATGTACAGTAACGGAACATCGCTTGCTTCAAGCCCGTCTATCTGTCTATATACCCCACTATTAGAATCTGTTATTATCACATAATTCGGTTTTATCCCCGCTCTTAATAGTTTTCTGAAAACAGTTCCAGTAGATATAATCACACCGTTTTCACCCACATTTTTAAGTTCCATAATGTTTTTATCAAGGGATGGTCCCGCACCTATTATATATACATCTTTTCCTTCAATATTTGTTCCAATACAATCGACCGGTTTACTGCCCAATTCCATATTCTTGTTGAAGCAATAGTATAAGTTTCTTCCTTGATTCCTTATAGAACTGTAATTAATGAAATAATCCTCTAATCTATCCCTTGTATCAACATTCTCTATAGTTACCAGTTCAGGTTCATACACAACAAAACCAGTGGTTACTTCTATATTTTTTATCCTGCTCCAAAGTTTTTTATAATCCTCATCATAAATTATATTTACCCTTGCACTCTCAACTAGTTCTCTGTAGCAACCATATTTCTCTGATATGCATAAAATTGCTTTTGAAGCCTCATACAC
Organism: uncultured Lachnospiraceae bacterium; assembly: GCA_902766825.1. GTDB lineage: Bacteria > Bacillota > Clostridia > Lachnospirales > Lachnospiraceae > CACXFB01. Next base: position 37,467 of record CACXFB010000022.1, on the reverse strand, counting down.
ATCTATAGTCACATTATCATCTATTACAAGCATTTGCTTTATATGGTACCCCATCCCCAGACCACACACTATGTAAGACATCTTGTAATCTTTCATCCACTCCGATGCAAGTTCTATGGCTTGATCTACAGGATAGTTGCTCACAAGGTATTTATCTTCATATTTAAGAGTAATAAGTCCATCCGATGTTGGTTCCACTTCATATTTTTTCATCAGTTCCGAATCACCGACTAATTGTTTTTTATCCGCTGTCCAATTTATATAATCCCGTTCAGATTCAAAAAACAAATCATTTACTTTAGAATTACTAAAAATATATTCATTGACCATTTCAAAATAATGAATAAGTTCACCACCAACGACATCAGATAATAAAACATAATCTTTTTGTTCCATACATCCCTCAAGCTTGGATAAGCATCTATAAAGTTTAGATTGTTCAAACGGTATTTTCAACTCTTCATTAGCAGCATTATTCTGCTCTAAATATTTCATTATATTATCTATCACCTTCAGATAATGAAGCAAACCCGCTCTATAATCAAGCTTTCTAAAAAAGAAAACCATGTTTTTAGACTCAATAATGACATCCGTGCTTATTTTCAACAATTCCTTCATAAATACTTCCTCCGCATGCAATTATGTATATATATTCATATAGAAAATCACTAATTATAAATCAGCTTTGTCAATTCATCAAGCTTGCCTTGCAATGCACTAAACATATATTTATACTTTTCGTACATGTTGATTAATGTGCTTTCATCATCGTCTTCTCCTGTATATAGATTCCAAATATACTCCTTAATATCATTCGCGGAATACATAATAATCATAGTCAATGAACTACATGAATTAAACTGGCTTACATATTGATTAAACATTTTAACCTCTTCGCTGCGTTCGGTAAATCGACCATCATTAATCATTTTTAATAATTTATCCGCTGTTTTAACAATACTCTTTGACAATGACCTGACCATATTAATGTCATTTACTATACTTAACAAATGCTCTTTAATATTTTTTATATCTTCGTCAGAAAATGATGTCTGTAAATCCGTAACAAACTGTCTTGCTCTAGATTCCTTAGTACAATACTTTGATATCGCATCTTTCAACGCCATAACAATTGTTCCACGAATAAGTGCGCCCCCCTCTGTTGCATCTATAACGTTAACATCAGGATTCCTCATTATAGCATCTTCAAAAAAATCAAGATATGTCTTCCAGTCTGAACGACATTTAATCATGTCACCATTAATACCCTGAACCATAATGTCCTTGTATTTATCTTCAGAGACTTTTTCACTGGTTCCATCTGAATGCGTTACATCTCCTTCACCGTATGCCAGATCCTGACCGCACAATATAATGTTCTTATATCCTAGCGCAATAACTGCCATAAACGCTGCAGTAGCTACCGAACCTCCTCTTTCAAGCTTAATTACATTTTTTCCTTCTTTAGTTAAAATGTCCGCTGGCAATTTCGGACTATCAAAATATATTCTTTTATCCGGATGTGCTCTTATAATATCAGCATTAGTATCAAAAGAGCACATTAGTGGAATTGTTTTCCACGTATCATTCTCAATATGCGAAAGGGAAAATATAGGGTCAACAGATACAACTATATCAGGGATAATATCATGCTTTAATAGCAAATCTATCGTCCTATCAACCGCAATAACCAGTGCCTTTCCATTGACATCTTTGATAAAATCCATGTTCTTTTTAAGAGATGGTCCAGCCGATACTATAATCGCGGTATCGTTTTTCATCACAAATTCAGCCATGTCATGCAATATATTGCAATTATCAAGATGTTTTAAAGAATATATCTGATTCTCAACAAGTCTTTTTCCTGCACTGTTCATTGTATTCTGACTGACTTTCATTCTGTCAATATATTGAAGTATAAAACTTTGAAATCTGTCACTCTCTTTTTTAAACATCAAGTCATACTGAGGATGAACTGCCGTATGTACATAGTTTATATTGTCTACTCTCACCGTTTCTATTACATATTCTTTAAATGCACTTAAATACTCCGTTCCCACCAACAGCAGCACTCTGTTATCTATCAATATATCCGAAACATCATAATTATTTAAAGTACTTATAAATATTTCTATTGATGGCTCATATATTATTATTCTTCCGTCCTTATTTATTCCCGACAAAATTTCTCTAACACAATACCCGTTTCCAAAGCCAAACAATACACATATATTTAGCAAATCATAATTATCTACAATGTTTTTAGCCCAAATTGACGCTTCATTTACAGGACTGTACATGCTATTTATTCTTATTATTTTTCCATCCGCCATCTGAATGTACATAAATAAATTTCCATCTCCGGCTAATTCATTAAAAACCTTAATAGTTTCATTCACATTATTATTTATTACATTGTCAAGATATATTTTATGAGTATATATAGCTTTTGTATTAACATTGAAATAATTCATTAAATATTCTCACTTTCATTGCAACACTTTTTATACTACTGCATTAAAAAGCCGGAAATCTCAGGTAAGGATTTTATAATTCCTTTAAACATATCCTTGTATTTCTCATACATAAATCTAATTGATTTCGTATTATCTTTTTTTCCAACAAAAAGGCTCCATCTTGAATCTTTTATATCTTCACCTGAATACGTAACAATCATTTTCGCAATTCTAAACTCATTAAAAGCATCTATTTTACTTTGAAATTCCTTTACAATCTCACTATCATCTTCATAATTATCTTCATCAATGTCAGTAAGAATAATATCTAACGCATTAAGCGCATCATCACATACTAATCTGATATCATCAATATCCGACTTGAACTGTTCCAGCTGTCTATTAATGGCCTCTACATCCTCATCTGTTATAGTTGTTGCAGGATTGTTGAATATTTTTTTTGCCTTTGAAGGCGACGTACAGTACTCTGCAATAGCATCCTTTAATGTCATTATTCTGGTTCCTTTTATCTTTGCCCCTCCCTCTGTAGCGTCTATAAAGTTTATTTGTGGCATACCAGCTATCATCTGTTCAAAAAAATACCTGTACATTGTCCAGTCCCACCTACTTCTGACCTTATTACCATAGATATCTTCAACATATATATCCTTACCACTGCTTGTTAAATTATCCTCATGAAGTCCATCCGCATGTGTGATATCACCTTCCCCATATGCTAAGTCCTGTCCGCACAGTATTATATTTTTAAACCCTAATTCAGCACATACTGAAGTTGCAGCAGTAGCTACAGAACCACCTCTGGCTATCTGTGGATACTTTTTCCCTATCTCATCAAACATGCCTCTTATAAATCTAGGATTTCCAATATATATCCGCCTATTAGGATGAGCTTTTATTACTTCGATATTGGAAATAAAATCACACATTAGCGTTATATTTTTCCATCTCTCGTCTGCAAATTTTTCAATAGGATAACGCGAATCTATTGATATTATTACATCAGGAATTATATCATTTTCTAATAAAACATTTGCAATTCTATCTACAGCAATTATACATCCATTATTTTTTACCAGCTTCAATGTTTTCATATTTTTCACTAATGATGGTCCTGCAGACACAATTATTGCTGTTTCTTTTTCAATCTGGTGAATACTCTCTTTCAAATCATACATTGACATACACGATTTCAGATTATTAAGCGAAAACAACTCATTTTCAACCATTTTTCTACCAGACACATTATAGGTATTCTTCATTACAATACAATCCATCATATGTTTGTTTGTAATGTCAACAAATGCCTTTTTTTCTATTGGATATAACCTATCATAATAAGGATGTATTGCCATTTTTGTATCCACAACATTTTCAGCCCTAACTGTTCCATGCAAACTGTTAACATACTCTTTAAAACTATTGTTTCCGACTAATAATAGAATCCTCTCATCGTGAACAATATCTGAGATATCATATTGTTCCAATGTATTTTTAAAAATTTTTATCGAAGGTTCATATATGATGATCACATCGTTTTCATCCATTGAATTTAAAATTGCTCTAACAAAGTATCCATTTCCGAATCCAAACATCAAACATGTAATAAGCATATTGTTATAACCATCTGTTATGTTTTTTGCCCAATACCGTGCCTCATTTTGTGGACTGTACATACTATTAATTCTAATCACCCTAGTTCCATCATCAATATACATGAATTTGCATCCATCTAATGCGTATTCATTATGGAGCTCATAGTGAGCATCACTACATTTGTTGTGACTATTTTTTACACTATATATATTAGTCAAATACTTTTTATACGTTTTAATTGCCATTAAATTTTTGCCAAGTATTCCCACGTTCAATTCTATTCTCCAATCTCATCTATCATATTAAGAATGCTATTTCCAATATCAAACCTCAAAATATCTGCTATCAATACTCCATCCTGCTCTTTCAGCGCTTCCATTATATTGTTTAAAAAACGTGATATGTCAATTACATTACTTTTTAATATATCATTTTTCATTACCATCTCATTATTTAACAATAAATCAAATTGCATATACAATTCATCAAGTTTTGAATATGCCTCTTTATTATGCTGTCTGTAAAAATTTTCACTAATATCCATTATGTATTCTGTCATTGTTTCAATGATATTTTGTAGCTCCATTTCATTCCTCGCTTCCACCCCAACCTATATTAAACTAATAAAAAAAGAAATAGAACTGACCATACCGGCCAGTCCTATTTCTACCTACCAGATAATAATATCAAAATTATCTGAGTAATGATAATACACCCTGTGTAGACTGATTAGCCTGAGCCAACATTGACTGTGCAGCCTGCTGAACGATATTATTCTTTGAGTATGTTACCATCTCATCAGCCATATCTACATCTCTGATACGTGATTCAGCTGACTGAAGGTTCTCAGAAGTGTTATCAGCGTTAGCAATTGTATGCTCAAGTCTGTTCTGGATAGCACCCAAATTAGATCTCTGAGAAGATACTGTTGTTATAGCCTTATCAATAGTGGTAATATATGCAGTTGCATCAGTATAAGATGTCATTTTAGTACCTACATCATCTACTTTTAAACCACTCGCACTAACATTAGTAATGGTAACATTAATACTCTGATTTGCATTAGCGCCAACCTGAAGATTCTTTCCACCTCCAGCAGTTCCAAAGTTACCATTAAGCAACTTCATAGTATTGAATTCTGTCTGAGAAGCAATACGTGTAATCTCCTGCTGTAACTGAGACTGCTCTGAAGCAATTGCCTTACGATCTGCCGTAACATTAGTATCGTTAGCTGCCTGCACTGTAAGTTCTCTCATTCTCTGAAGAACTGAGTGAATCTCATTCAAAGCACCCTCTGCTGTCTGGATAAGTGAAACACCATCCTCAGCGTTAGTAGATGCCTGATCAAGACCTCTAATCTGTCCTCTCATCTTCTCTGAGATTGAAAGACCTGCTGCGTCATCACCGGCCCTGTTGATTCTGTAGCCTGATGATAACTTCTCTGTTGCCTTAGAAAGATTTGTGTTTGATACTCCTAACTGTCTGTTTGTGTTAAGAGCTGCCATGTTGTGTTGTACTATCATAATAATTCCTCCTTGAATATACAGCCACATCCTTGTGACTGGTGATTGCTCTTGCGAGCAGTTAATTGTTATATGTTACTTTGTTACCTATAATATATATCGGTTACCGATAAATTTACTTTAGCATTTTTTTTGATTTTTTTCAATAATTTTTTTAATCAAATAGTTATTTTTTTTGGTCAATTCTTCTAATATCACTGCTCTCATAAGCACTGTACGCATTCCTGTAATAGTTAGACACCGTCTTCTGGCTCATCTTGTAGGATTTTACATCATTTTTTCTCATTCCAAAGAGACGTTCAATTCTGCTTTTATTCCTAAGCTCTATTGCATTAATCTTGACTCCCAGCTCCGTAACCTTTGGTATATACTGCTGCATCACCTTAATGTCGCTTTTATAGGCAACCGGATTAGATTTTATCTCTTCCTGAACCTTTTTATATATACTCTCAAAGCCGTCATCCAGGGAGTTAATCTGCTTTATTATAGTATCTCTCTTACTTAAAAAATCTTCAAAGCTGTCAGCATCCATGTCGCCGTTGCCCTCATTAAGTTTCTTTTCAAAGTCTTCCATCACCTTGATGAATGCTAATAATACTTCATGTTTTCTTATCAATGTATTCTTTAGAACACTGACATATGTCATACTGGTTGGCTCCATGCTTCCTCCTCCATATCTTTTAAATTAAAAATAAAAGGGAACTGACCACTGAATAATTATTATAAGTCAGTTCCCTGATTTTTTTACTTTCCGGCCTTATTAGCCTTCATTACTTCCTTCCAGGTATCCCTCATCTCCCTGATGTACTTTAATGCTTCGCCTAAAATCTCAGGGTCCTTTTTGAGGTTAGCCTCCACCAGTCTTCTGTATATGTATTCATATACTACGTCAAAATCTTTTGCCACGGGATATTTGAAATCCAGTGTACAACGAAATTCCACAATAATCTTTTGTGCTTTGACTATGTTTGTATGAGCCTGTTCCACATCATTTTTCTCAATAGCCATAAGTGCGATATTACAGAACTTTATTGCACCTTCATACAACATAAGGGTTAATTCTGCCTTGGATGCTGTCTGAATTGAATTGTTCTTATAAGCTGCTGCCGCATTATAATTCATAGTTTATCCTCTTTTCCAAGCAATTAATTATACTCTGAAGTATTGCTTAAAAATCTTTATCATCTCTTTATAGAAAGATGCCACCAAATATTATCCAAACAATGATGACATGTATGAACTTTGGGAATTAAGCTTGGCCATCGCCTTCTCCATAGCTGAAAACTGCTTGTAATAGCTATCCTCCATATCCGAAAGCTTCTCAGTCCACTTGCTTATCTGACTGCTGTATTCCTTCAGTTCCTTATTCATCTGCTTATCATTATAGAATGTAAATGCACTGCTTATACTTGATGTCTTCATCTTGTCTGTCATAGCACTGTACAGATTCTTAGCTACTCCGCTTAAAACGTTAATTACACTATCAGGATCATCCATCAAAGCCTTCTTAAGCTTGTCATCCATTGTTGAATATGTAGCATCATCTGTATCACCATAGATGTGAAGAAGCCCTTTCTCTGAATAATCTGTAGATGTCTGAATTCCAAAAGCCGCAAGAGAATACTTTGCACCATTAAATTCCACTGTGGATGCCATTGCATTCTTCATAGCACTGGTAATTGAATTAAGAGTAGTGTCGTTCCTAAAGAGAGAATCCTTAATCTTCTTCTCCCACTTTTCCACCTGATCATCTGTCATGGCTTCCTTCTGATCATCCGTAAGAGGATCATATCCTCTCGATGATGCTGCGCCATAAAGAGTATTCATCTCTTTTAAAATTTCATTATATTCCTTAACGAAATTCTTAACCATATCATATGTTGCGTCTACATCATTAGTAACATTTATGCTTACGGTCTCTCCCGGTTCTGTCGTCTTATTAAGGTTAAATGTTATTCCATTAGCAGTAAAGCTATTGGTTGTACCTGTGAGCACCGCACCGTTAAGAGTTATCTGGCTGTTCTTAGCGCTTACAACAACCATTCCGCTTCCGTCCGCAGCTGCTGCCACATCAGAACCTGTAATTTCCCCAAGTCCTAAAACTGAAAGTGCTCCTGTAGAACTGCCTGTTGTCTCGCCAACATTTCTGTAGGCTTCTATTGCTGTTGTGAGCGTATCCGTGGCAAGTGTAACTGAAAGGTCCGCACTTTCAAAAGTGTTATCTTCATCAACAGCTACAAGTGCTGCATCTTCAGCGGTAAATATACCTTCACTGACCGCTAAGTTAAGTGAGCTTTCAGATAATCCATTCTCTTCAAGATATGCAATCTGTGCCTTACCTTCATCAGAAGTTACTATCTCATTAGCCTTAGCAGCAACACCATTATCTATCGCTTTATCAAGAGCTTCCTGTCTTACAGCCTCCACATCTGCCTCAAAGGTTGTGGTATCATTAACCTTTGCCTCAACTGCGCTGTCTAACTGCTCATCAAGACGCTGCTTAAGAATTACTGCTCTTTGGGTATCATCCTCTAAGGTTACCGTACCATTGGCAATATCTTCATCCAGCTGAGCCTCTATCGCCTGCTTTGCATCTTCTCTGTACTGAGCCTTAACCTTAGCCTCAAAATCCGTACCTTCAATGCTCTCCCGGGCAATGGATGTAATCTCCTCCATAGCCTGTGTGTCAGTTCGTACATGCTCCTTCGCAACGTCTGTCACATAAGCTGTAGCTTTGCTCTTAACGTCTGCTCTGACACTCTTCTCCACAATACTTTGAAGAGAATTAGTGGCATCATAATATTCCTGATATGTACCTGACGCTATCTTTGAAAATGCATTATTAACCGTATCCTTGTCAGAAGAACTGAGTGAATCAAAACCCACTGCATCCTTTATGGCATCTCTTCCACTTACAGCCTCACTTGAAAGAGAAGTTGATGTAATGGTAAATGCATTCTTCTCTCCGCTTTCAGCCGAGCTTATAAAAAATCTTCCCTGATTCTCGTCGAAGCTTGCGTTAAGCCCTGCCTCCTTAAGAGTATTTAAGAAGTCATTCACTGTAGTGTCTGCTGTTACCGCAAGGCTCTTAACCACCTGGTCATCCCCGGTTCCGCTGGTTACGGTAAATACTGTTCCTGCTTCTATACCATTACCATTGCCGTCCACAATCTCTGTGAGCTTACTCATCTTGGTAAGTCCTAAAGACTTAACGTCGGAACCTGTTACATACTGGGCACTTGCTAACTTATCAACTGTAACAATGTTACTGCCTGACGGAGCATTGTTAGCTGCCGTTGCAGTAAGCGCAGACTCGTTGGATGATGCTACTTTCTTAGCCTGATATGATGACTGGAGTCTCATCTTGCTGACCTGATTGTCATATAAATTCTTCAGCTTAGTATTAAGATCCTGCCACTTCTCCTGCTTCCACTCAAGCTTCGTCTTACTATTCTCCACTTTGGTCTTCTTCATGGAATGAGCCGTCATCAACTGTTCTACAATTGATTCCGTATCAAGTCCTGACATAAGACCCGTCATTCGTATAGCCATAGTAATCCTCCATTCTATCTCTTCTCATCAACCAAGATTCCGGCTAATTCCCACATCTTCGCCACCATCTCAAGAGCTTCCTTAGGCGGTATCTCCTTGATAACCTCATCTGTATCCTCATCCTTAATGGTTATGGATACACGCTTTGTCTTCTCATCATATGCAAACTCGCATTTTGTTCTTGTAGGAAGATGAGAATTGGCATTACTTACAGCACCCGATACAAATTTTTCAGACATCTGCTGCTGTTTGCCTTCCTGATTAGGATTGTCCTGATTATCCGCCTGTCCACCGTTACCTGCCGGTGCAACTTTGGATGTCTGATTAGTCTGTACCACCGTACCTGCTTTATCTGCCGGAATATTCTCAATACGTCTGGCGCTTCCTCTTCCCGCATCCATGCTATAAGCTGCACCTGAAACTGATTCGATTACCATTCCAAACACCTCCTTGTGTATATTTGTTTGTTATAATAATACCGTTGCCAAATATAGTTGAAAAAAACTGCCGACTATCCTACATAGATTATCGGCAGTTTATTAAATCACTTTATATCTTATAAAAAATTTATATCTTAAACACATCATTAAGTGACTTAGGACTCACTTGCGTCATAGCCGCTTCTTTATTAGACTGCTGAATCTGATCATAAATCTCCTTACGATATATAGGAACCGACTTAGGTGCTTTTATTCCAACCTTTACCTGATCTCCTTTTACTTCAAGAATAACGACTTCAATATCATTATTAATAATTATCGACTCATTAAGCTTTCTTGTAAGAGCTAACATACCTGTCCCCCTCCTATCCTTTACTTTTTTTCATGGCTTCAACAGCCTCGAACACATTAAACTTAATTGGATAACTGTTATCCTCCAATATTATCTGCATAGCTTTTCTTGTATCCGCATTGATAATAATAGGAGCACGAAGATTAGCTGTCATATCCTTAAGGCTGCCCGGAACTGTAAGTGTAACAAACACGAGAGTATTCTCATCATTCATCTCACCAAGTCCTTCTAAAAGACTATCTTCAACCGTAGGGTTATAATCCTCCTTAATGTAACACGGTTCAACAATCGGAAGTGCCAGTCCCGGCTCGTCCATACTCTGAAGCCAAGAAATAGTTGAGCGCTGTTCACCTGAATTATCATACAGAATTGTATACTTTTTAAACTCTTCAAATCCCAATATTCCTGAATCAAAAGTAATAACCTTCTCTTCTCCTATATCCACCTGTCCGAAACATTTTGTATTAATAACCATATAAACCTCCAATCCAACCTATAGTTAATAACCTTTTCCAATACATATAATTATTTTATCTCAAATATGATTAATTGTAAACAAATTCTAGATAAAATCGAGGAGCGAATTCTTGCTTATCTTAGCTACAGAACTAAGGGAAGCTGTATATATATTTTCTGCAGATGTAAGCTTAATATACGCGTCCACAAGGTCAACATCCTCATTTTCAGACTTAAGCTCAGTGTAATCAATACGCTGGTCTTCAAGTCTGCTCTGGGTAAGCTGTACTCTTGAATATCTGCTTCCTAAATCCGCAATTGCGATATTTACCTGTGCCTGATATTTTTCCGAATTACCTATTCCACTTTCAAATGCATCTCTCATAAGCTTGCTTTTTAACACATGTTCTGTAGTAAGCTGTTCTTTCAAAAGATTAAGTGCATCCTTTTGATCAGTAGTTGTATCGGAGTTAGACAATAACTGATTAACATTTGCAAGCTGGTTTTCAACATCTAAAACCTGATTTACTCTGTCAAGTATCTCATCAATATCTCTTGCCACATCTGTTCCGATAACATCTGTTATCTGTGTATTCACTCTGATACTTTGTCCGAAGCTTACTTCATATTCAATCTGCTGTTGTGTCTTTTCATAGTTTCTTACAACACCATATTGATCTGTTGATGTACATGTAAAAAAGTGCTCCGGTCTGCAATCTCCCTCAGAGAAATTTGTTTTATGGTAAGATACGCTGATTGCATCTTCGCCCTGAAGTCTTAATTTCTCATACATTCCGGCATCCATAATCAGCTCACCGGTATCTTTTAAATATATTATCTGATTTTCCTGTGGCTGATATGCATCTACATCCGTAGAAATCTTATTTTCGACAGTCACTCCGAGATTGCTTATCGGAAATGTCTCTTTAACCTCTTTTCCCGTATCAGGATCTGTCGTCGTCTCGGTGTAGGTAATATCATCTGCCGTCATCTTAACATCATCCATCTTATCGTAAGAAAGTCTTAATCTGTATATATTCTCAATAAGAGTCGGTGCCATTGCAAACTTGTCCTTGTCAGGATTTGCCGAATCATAATCAGAGCTTGTGTATCCACCGATAACTTTTGATATCTTCTTAATATCGGTACCGTCAAATTTTTCTGTGATATCATACTTAACATCCTGAGAAGTTGTGTCATAAGTTATGCTGCTGTTAGTCTTATAACCTGCATAAACATATCTTCCGGCACTGTTAGCATTACACTCTTTGTAAATCTGTTCTTTAAACTGTGTAAGGTTTTCAACTATGGAATTGCGGTCACTTACACTGAGTGTATCATTTGACCCCTGATTACAGTGTGTATTAATATTCGTCAGTATCGTGTTGATATTCTTAAGTCCACTCTCCGACACTTCCATCCACGAAAGAGCATCAGGAATATTTTTTTCCACATATTGTTCTAACTCTGACAAAGTTGTACGAAGTTTAAGAGCACGCACAGCGATAATAGGATCATCAGAAGGTCTCTGTATTCTCTTTCCCGTTGTGTACTGCTCATCGTATTTATTAACAAGGTCTTTGTTCCTGTTAATGTTACTCATCATATTATTGGTAATCATCTTGTGGGTTATTCTCATATTTTTTCATTCCCTTCCGTCCTCTTATGTTCCTGGTGCAACCGTTAATGTTATAATCCCATCTGGTTGATAAGTGTATTAAGCACCTCATTCATTATGGATACAACTTTTGCATTCAACTGATACATATTCTGATATGTTATAAGGTTCATTGCCTCTTCATCTTTGTCGACACCTGACTTTGACAGTCTCTGGTTCGATATCGAATTAAGAATTGTATTCTGATTCTTTGAAAATGATTTTGCCGATGCACTGTCTACACCAATCTCAGAGATAAGAGTCTGCAAAAATGATGCCGGCTGACCTTGTTTGAACATCGTCTCGTCACTCTTTAGCGCAAGAAGACTTCTTACTCCTATGTTGTTGGCAACACCCATACTTGTATCCGATGCTGCAGGAAATGTGTTAGGATCGTGTATTACCGCTTTGTTAACCTTGAAATTCCCCATTGTCAAGCGATAATAAGTGTCGTCACTTGATGTAAATGATGTGATTTCATCATATTCCTTAAGCTGTGTATATTCGCCCGTAACCTCATTTTTAAATACAAAGAAATCTTCTCCGGCATTACCTTTTAAATCCTGTGATTCGTTGCAGATTTTATTGAATTTGTCACTAAAAGTTCTTAAAAATTCATTCATCTGCGCTTTGTAATAAGCTACACCCTTGTAATCAACAGTCTCTCCAATATGTGCAGTCACAGAATCTACATCAAGTTTTATCGGCTCTTCCAAATCAAATGTGTATGTATAAACATCCGAACCAAGTGCATTTTTCTCAATATCAACAGTAAAGCCGTTGTATTTGTAATCAATGGCACCGATTGTAACATAACCTTCATTTGGTATATTAAGTTTGCTTATACTGTTAATGGATGTCCCTGTCATCGTTACCTGACGGTCTCCGACAGAAGCTGATACTTTTCCGTAAAGATTCTCAAGATTATTGCCGTCTCTCATCTGGGTAAGTGCCTGAAGCACACCGCCAAGACTGCCGCTGTACATACTGAATGTCTCACCGGTCTGGTCATCTGTTGTCCATGACACATCATAAAGACCTCTGATGTCATTTTGATTTGCCTTACATTCTCTTGGCACACATTTTAAAGTGTTGTAGTTATATGTATCTACCAGAGTCTGTCCGTCTATCTTAACCGTATACATCTTCTGGCCCATGCTTATATCAGTCTTATTAACAACCTTTTCTTCTACTTCAACACTCACATAATTAGATAACTGGTCTATAAGAAGATTTCTCTGATCTCTTAAGTCGTTAGCCTTTTGTCCTGCAAGCTCAAGAGTGTTAATCTTAAGATTAATTACGGATATTTCTTCGGCGATACTGTTAATGGTATCCACCGTGTTCTGGATTTCAAAATTAAGATCAGTCTGAATCTGATCAAGACTGCTTGACATATCGTTAAAATAATCCGCAAAAGCACTTCCTATCTGTGCTACCTGCTCTCTTTTTTCAAGACTTGACGGATCGTTTGACAGCTGTTCAAGTGCATCGTAGAATTTATCAAATGTTGCCGTAAATCCATTGTCGTTAATCTCATTGAAATAGTTTTCAACACAGTTGACATAATACTCTTTTGTTGTGTACTCGCCTGCAAGAGTATTGGTTTTCCAGTATTTAAGGTCAAAATATTCATTTCTAAGCTGATCAATTCCGGTAACGTCAATTCCCGTTCCAACCATTCCGTAGGTTGTATATGTCTTTAAGGCTTTTGATGCCTGGGTATTAACGACCTGTCTTGTATAGCCTTCTGTCTCTGCGTTAGAGATGTTATGTGCTGTTGTATTTAATTGTGTATTCGATGCGAATATTCCTGAAAGCGCAATATCCAATCCAAAAAACGTTGAACCCATAGTCGATTACACATCCTTTCCTATGCAAACATTGACAACAGAGTGTCCAGCATATCATTAATTACGTTAAAATATCTTGATGCAGCATTGTATGAATACTGATATTTTATAAGGTTTGACAGTTCCTCATCCTGGGCAACACCGGCATAATTGTTTCTTGTAACATCAATCTGTGCCACCATGGTCTGCTGGTTCTCAGACATCATACGATATGTATTACCGTCATTTCCAAGATTACCGATCATTGCTGAATAATAGTTCTTAAAAGTATATCTTGTTAAAGTGTACGGTGTCAGAGTCGAAAACGGTTCATCCCACATATCAATCATACCCTTTACGGTTCCTGCGTATGAAAAATCTCCACCGTTACTGTTTTCACTTAACGGAAGTTTAGAATAATCGTTAAGTATTTTCTCATTTATTTTTATCTCACCGAGGGTAAACAATGAATAATTACTACTTGGATTTTCCTCGTTATATTTGTAAACATCCTTAATCTGGGTTGTTGTATTGCCTTCATCGTCAGTTACAAGCATGGCAACTGTCGTCTTTGTATATCTGTCTACCGCTTTTCTGTCAAAGAGTGCCTCACCCATGGTCTGGTCATCGTCCATACCAACCGGTGCATTATCCTCATCAAGTACAAGCATTGTTGTCTCATTGCCTGCTTCATCAATTACTGTTATCTCTTTGTTAGGACACAATCTGTCATTAATTCCGGTCACAATACCGTGTACAAGATTATCAAGCTGAGCCATAACGCCCATAATAGTTGAAGCGTCTATTGTGTTATTGTATGTTTTGAGTGCTACATTGAATCTGTTCATTGCAACATTATAATCTTCCATTTCTGCTTCATAAGCTTCAACCGCCTGTGCGTATTTTTCCGTATCAAGAACATTAGCCCCTTCAGCATTCTTTATCATGTAATCCGCTCTTGCCGGATATGTAGGCTGTACCGGTCTTATAGGAATATCCGTATATTTTGCCGGTGAATTACCTCTTGCAAGAAGAAGTCCTCTAAGTGAACCAATATCTGTTCTTGCGTTAGTTGAAGCCAGCTTTTCCATAGAATACAGAGGTTCTCCTGTGGTAACCCAATATGGATCAACCATAGAACTTGCCTCATTTTCTCTAACCTCAAGTTCATTCATGTTAAGGTCGGTTACAAACAGCTGTCCTTCAACATAAACCTGTACAGCTCCGTCAATTTCTTCTGCATATTCGATTGCCGCATATGTTGCCAGTTCATCAAGTGCCAGGTTTCTTGCATCTCTTAAATCATTTGCCCTCTCAACTTTAGCTGATTCTATTGATACTATCTGTTTGTTCAACTCATAAATCTCTTTACCTAGCTCGTTAATTCTGTTTGTTTCTTCTATTATTCTCGTATTAAGATCAACCTGATACTTCTTAATCTGGTCCTGTATCTCAGTTGCTCTTTGAATAAATTCATTTGCCTGGTTTACAAATGTTGCTCTTGTAACGATACTCTCAGGTTCCTTTGAAAGCTCCTCGAGTGAACTCCACATATTCTGAATTGAAGTCTGAAACTGAACACCTTCTAACTCACCTAAAAGATCTTCAATCTCATTTACTATCTCATACTGTGAATCATAAAAAGCCTCCCGGCCCGCCTCAGTTCTGTAAGTTCTGTCAAAAAACTGATTTCTAAGTGCTCTTGCCGTGGAAGCTGTTGTTCCGATTCCTACATTAAGTTTTGAACCATTGTGGGCGTATCCGATAGTATTGTAATTGGTATCTACCTGCAAAAGCTGCTGCCTTGTATAGCCTTTTGAATCTATATTTGCAATATTGTGCGCTGTCATATTAAGCGCATTCTGAGCTGCTGTCATACCGGAAACTCCGGTCCACATACTTGTAATCAGATTGGACATGACATCACCATACCTTCCTCTTACTGCTTAGCATCAAATGTGCCCGCCCCACGGTCATTACCGGCTGACGTTGCATTACTGGTATAATTGTTATTCCCCGGTGACATCCTTGTACTCTGAATCAAATTCATATTGAATTCTATTAATTCTAGGGATTGTTCAATTAAAGACTGATTATGATTGTTGACATCAACGACCTGATGCACAACACGTTTTAGATCATCATGAATTAAAGAAAGCTGTTCTTTTAACTGTGGCTGGGAATCGAGCATCCCAATCACGCTTTGCACTTTGATATCTTCTTCCTTCTTGTTCATGACTATAGCAATATTTTTAACAACCTGCATTCTCTTTTTCTCAAGATTAGCAGCCTCATCCATGAGTTCCTGCTCTTTTGCAGTTATATCTTCCAGTGCCAGAAGATCATTTTTCATTATTATTCCTGTCTTCCTGTTCTCTATTGGAAGAAGTTTCTCGTAAATCTCCAATTCACCCTTAAGGGTTTGCGTAAGCTCTTCTATAAGACTTGCCATTATATTCTCCGTTCCTGTTAACTTATTTATCCCATAAATTCTGCCATCATCTTGTCTGCCAGATCATCTGTGCTGACATTATAAGTTCCCGCATCCATTCTTTTCTTAATGTCAGTAACAACATCCTGTCTGATATCCGCAGCTTCCTTCACAGCCATTCTCGCAGTCTGGTAATCTTTTGCTTCCTGAGAAATAACAAATGTATCCGTAGGCTGCGCTGCCTGCTGTTTTCCTGTCTTTCTGACATTGTTTGTCTTGTACATCTGTCCGATTGTATTATACGCATCTATTCTCATAATTACCTCCAAGTTGTCTTTGTTAACTGTTATTTTTCTATGCTTCTTAATATATGTTCATGTATTATTAATGCTTGTTCGTTCATATTTTATAGAAACATTCATAATTAATATCGTACACTTCCCCCGGAACTTTACCCTTTTTTTAAAAAAAGAGTTCCCCGGTGATTCACCGGGGACTGTTCTTACCGACTCATTTTGAGCCATTTTTAAGTAACACATTCATTTATACTAATCTTATTCGCTCTCTGTCCTGATTATTTTCAAAAATGAGAAGGCTTATGAGTGCAATAATTGCCCCCTGCAGCTGATATTTCGCACCAAAATTAGAAATGGTTGTTTCATAATTACCATTTAACAGCCAGCTCGGTGTACTAAGGCTATCATCCAGTTTTATGCTTATAAGATCCTTATGACGAACGGTTTTTACACCTTTTTTCGTGAAGAACATGCATTTTAAATTCGTTACCAGCACAAAATTTTTCCCTCTGAAAAACAAGTCATTATCACCATATACAATAATTCGTTCTCCGGCTTCCATATGAGGTTCGATTTTGTCTTTTACATTCTCTATACGGCGCTGGTTAACGCCCTCTGACGCAACATCTTCATCATTTATCAGACTGTTTCTTATATAATTCTCAACATCTTTGGCCGTACCAAGCTCATTAAGGCAATACCTTATAGCTCCTATGCTCTCAGATGTATTTTTCTTTTTCATAGCTTCACGAAAGTCTCTGTCTATATAAAATAATTCCTGATTTAACCCCGCATCCCTGCCATCAGGATCACCTAAACTCTTTGCATCCACATCAAATTTGGCATCGCAAAAAGGGCAAATCTTCTTTGTCCTTGACTTGGATAATACCAATTCACCACCACAAAAACGGCATTTATTGTCTTCCATCGAACTGTTCTCCTTTCAAGTGAGTCACTGGGGAGTCGCTGGGGACAGTTCTGATTGACTCACTTACCTATTGCATTATTTAAATATTTAATGTAGTCATTTAAAATTGCACTCTAATTATATAACATTTCCCTCGTTATAGCTATGCAAAGATTGTCCTTATTTTTTACCTTTTCAAACATTGACTTTACATTCACTAAACAAAAATGTACAATCCAGTAATGAATTAAATTTTGAATTAAGGGCGAATTAGTATGAAAAACACAAAACTTCATAAAGTATATGACATAATCTTTGGTGCATTGGCATGTATGGCTGCTGTACTGGTTTTTATAGATTCTTCTGAAAATCTCAGCACAACACTACACAGAATATTTCTGATAATATATCTTATATTTGCTGTTGATTTTACTGTACGTTTAATCAGGGCAGATAACAAACGGCGTTTTCTGATACATAATGTATGGGACGTTATTGCATTATTGCCAATCCACGGGATATTTCCTGCTCCGTCAAATCATACGCTTGACGTTATTTTAAGTCTGCTTGGAATAATTCGTGCTGTTGCTTTTTTATCCCGTCCTTTACGAAAATTAAAACCATTTTACAATACCAACGGATTCAAATACGTTGTTTTTGCATCTCTTATGACCATAATCACCGGTGGTATATTAATTCACTACGCCGAGCATATGGACATGGACGATGGTATCTGGTGGGCATTCGTAACCGCAACAACTGTAGGTTACGGCGACATCTCACCTTCTACGATTTATGGAAGATTAATCGCTTCTGTCCTGATGATTGTAGGAATAGGATTAATTGGTTCCCTAACCAGTACGCTTACATCATTTTTTATGGAACGTCAGAAAAAAGGTATTAAAAATTCCATGATTGATTCGGTCAAATCGGAGCTTGACCGTTTCGACGAACTGACCGTGGAAGAAGTCGATGATATTTGCAGGATATTAAAGTCGATGAAAACAAAGTGAGTCAGCAGGGACGTTGACTCACTTTTAGTCTCTTAGCAACCTACTCTGAAGAAAATAAAGTCAGGATGGTGAATGATGCCGCCGAACATATCAAGGTACTTTTGGTACATTCCTTCAGGTATTTCATCCGGCAATTTTGCTTCCTGGCATTCTTCAATCACAAATCCAGCGCCTATCATTTCATTGATAAGCGTTGATACTTTTCTGTGATACAATTCATAATCATCTACTACCCACTTTACTTTTCTGATTCCTTCTATGCTGTAGTTATGAAGATTTGCATAAAGCTTTTCTCCTCTTTCGTTTTTTGTGTACCTGTCATAGACACCGTCATAGGCGGTTGAAATCGGATGAGACATTGAAAAAACGACTTTACCTCCCGGTACTAAAAGATTGTGAATCTTTTTCATAAGTGCTCCAAAATCTTTTACATAATCAAACGCCAGCGAGCTTGTTATTACATCAAACTTATCACTCAGTTTTTCTAAATCTTCAAATGCCATCCTGCAATAAGTTATATTGGGTGCGCTATTGTGCTCTTTTGCAAATGCAAGCATCTTTTCAGAAATATCAATTCCAAGTACCGTTTTTGCTCCCATATCCGAATACTGCTTTGCATGCTGTCCCATTCCGCACCCGATATCAAGGACATTTTTGCCCGTTAAATCCGGCAGCTTTTTGTGCAGAATCGGCGTCTCAATCATATCGTTATAGTTAATATCCTGTTCTCTTATTCCTTTAAAGTTATTAAAGAAATCATCATTGTCATATATATTTTGTTGTGACATTTTACACTTTTATCACTTTCTTCATAAATCTTAGTTGCGTCTTTTCATTATCAAATTCCATCTTCCTGTAGAACTCATGGGCATCATTTCGTGAAAAGCCGGAATTTAATCTTATTTCATTAATTCCGTTTTGTAAAGCATACTCCTGTGTCATTGTCATCAGCGCTGTGCCAACACCTTTTCTTCTGACATCCCCTGATACAGCAAGTCCCAATACGTTAATCATGCTTTCATGATACAGCACATCATAAATCTCCACATGAATAAATCCCACGACGCGTCCATTTAACTGTGCCACAAACACACATTCCCGCTCCTGGTTTATCGCTTCTAACTTTCTTTTTACCAACTGCTCGTCACAATCGTATCCCAAGTCATCCTTGCATATTTTTGTGATTGCAATACTGTCATCAGCATTTGCCACCCTGATTGATAAATCTACATCATCAGATACTGTGACCTGTTGCTGTTTTTTTAGTATCAAATGATGAAAAAATGCAATGTTTCTGTATTCAGGAACCTTCTCAACTCTTCTTTCGAGCCGCATCATTTTTTCCTGCCATTTCTCATCCTCATGCAATTCCTGTTTTTGCTGCAAATCCCAGAATGTTCTTATTCCACGAACTTCTGAAATATTTAATGATGGCTCCCATTTTAAAATATCTTCATCTTCGTAATATCTTATCGAACCAAATTTGGAAGCTGTACTGTTGTGTCCGTCAAGAAGCGCATTCGCCTTATCAAAATCATCAAGCAGCACCGCCATCGCCAATAATCTGTCTGTACGGATAATCCGTCCATGCATCTTTAAGCATCTGCTCTGACGGCTCTATCGCAATTACCTCGTTTCCTTTGGCAAAATGATTTGCCGTTATTCCTTCCCCGCTTCCAAAATCGAGAATTTTCTTTCCCTCTATATCACCAATCTGTTCCCATACTATTCGTTTAAATAATCTCTCCCATGCAGGAAGTTCAGTTATTTTTCGCATAAGTTTCTCTCCTCTTTTTTCATTTTCTCTGTGATTATTTTCACCAGGAAATGATATCGTTTTGCTGCCTTTTTAACTTAATGTTTCCAGCATCTGCTTAGCATTTTCAGCCGCCTTAACACCACCAAAAGCCTTTACAATAATGCCTTCTTCATCAATCAGATATGTGGTCCTTATCAGGCTCTTTGTAAGCTCCCCATCCTTGTCTTTCTTTCTGACATCATACGCGCTGATTACTTCTAATTCCGTGTCTGAAAGCAACGCAAACGCAAGGCCGTACTTTTCCTCAAATCTTTTATGGGATGCTACACTGTCCTTGCTTACACCAAGAACAACCGCACCTTTCTCCCTAAACTGCGGATACAATTCACTAAAACTACAGGCCTGCTTCGAACATCCGCTTGTCATATCTTTTGAATAAAAATATAGAACCACCTTCTGTCCCAGATAATCTTTTAAACATTTCATTTTCCCATTTTGATCCGGCAAGGAAAAGTCCGGTGCTTTTGATCCAATTTCAAGCATGTTCATACCTCCATTCTTACGTCTCTCAACATCCATGCCCCAACCTTGATAGTATAATCTTTGACTATAATGTTTACCCATTCATTTTAATTCTATTCCATCAACTCCACAGCCTTGATAGACTCCTGTTCCACTTTACAGTTGTTATCAAGCATAAACTGAAGTACCTCTGCATATGCAGCAAGCTTCGTACTCTTTTTTTCATTAATCACTTTTACATCTGTTGCAGTCAGTTCTTTATAAAGTCCAGCCTTATAAAACCTTTCAATTGTCGCAACATCCATCATAAGCGGTTCAAAAGGAATATCTGTTTTTTCTTTTAGGTTCTCCAATATCAAAAATCCATAAACATCCAAATCACCCTTATGGAAATATCTTTTAGATTTATTATCTGCATATATCTTTTCAAGTAATAGCTGCTTGGAATGGTTATGAAATCCTCCAAGATAGATACGAACAGCATCATCCTCATCAGAATCATGATATGTTGTCAGATTTTCTACAGTTATGACCTTATCGGCCTTTACCGTAACAGTCCTTATTATTTCAAGTGAGGCATTTGACAATGCAATTCCATCTGGCAACTCAGATACATCTATAACTGATGAATCAAACTTTATAACAGCATCCCCCTTCACCAGTACATATGTAGGATTTTCATACAAATTATAAAATCCAAGTATACTATCTTTCTCGACAACTTCCTCTGTATAATCAAATAATATTGATGAGATTGTACTCATAAATTCTTTTTGGAATCTTTTTGAATCCTTAAATAATGCTGTAGAGAAATTGCGGATATAAGTTTCTGTATCAAGCTTTAATATTGCCTGTAATACGCAAAGAATCTCACTTACTCTCTTACTGTTAAACTTCAAATCATACGGAAGCTTTTTATACTCTGCCAAGCACTTTAGCCAATCACCTATCAGCATTTGTAATAAAGGAGACTCACAATTCTGATACCCGGCTAAACTCTTTTTAACCTTTTCACATTGCTCAGGGATGCTTATTCTTTTTAATTTCTTATAGCACTGCGAAACATTGACAACATTTAATCTTACCTTTGAATACTGACCGACACTGTTTTTCTCTGCCAAAGTTAGTTCTTCCATACAGAGTTTATCTACTGCCATATTAATATCTTTATAAGCATCATGATTGTAACGATCCACATATGCAGGATAAACTTTTCCTACATCAATCTGAATGGCTCGCAGGGCAGACGCATCCTTATCAAATGCACCTCTTCTTTCGTACATATCAATTAAATGATTCAATATATCTTTACCGTAATCCATTCATTAAATCCTTTCATACTGTAATTCACTCATTTAACCCGTTCAGAATTACACTTTGCAATAACAGCACTATACATGGAACGAGGAAACGTCCCCCGTTCCACCCCCGTTCCAAAGGAACGGTTGTTCCACTTTATATCTTTTCGAATGATTGTATGGCATTTCGGTTACCCGATTTCACGATTGAGTATGTAATATCACAATATGGCAGAATCGACGTTGCTTTCTCTGCAGTTGCTATAAGCACCAACTGAAGATTCAGTTTCTTAAACATATTCATCATCGGTTCAATTCGATCGCTTGTCATATTATTAAATGCTTCATCAAGCAATACAAGTCTCATACATCCATCTGGGTTCTGTTCATATATCTGCAAAAGCGAAGCACATATGGCAACATAAAATGGCGCCTGATTCTCACCACCACTTCCTTCACCACTTACTTTGGAAAGCGCAACCTCAATACCGGTAACGGAGTTTTTAACTATAATGTCATAATCCAGATAGGTCCTATAATCAACATACATGCCCATACTCTTAGCACCGCTACGCTTTCCGGTCAGATTTTCTTTTGCATGCTCTTCCACATCCATCATTATTCTACTCATAAAATCTTCAATCTGACTTTCAAAAATCTCTGACTTATTAGCTTCTGCTAAAAATGCCATAATCTCGTTATCCTGGTCTATCTGCTGATTATCTTTGTCCATTATTATGTCATAGAAAATGCCTAATTCTTTGTCCCTGCTCTTATCAATTCCAAACCGGTAACTTTCCTCACCATATTCGAGATTTTCCATAACGCGATTAATCTGTTTAAACTGCTGTCTTGCACGAAGAATATCATCCTTCATTCTAAACAGCACTTCTTTACGGAATCTGTCCTTACAACGCACCTGAGCCTGAGCTAATTCTTCTTTATGACGTTCCAGCTCAATGTTTTGTAAAGCCAGATATTCCTGCTGATATCGGCCGGCACCATCAATACCTTCCGGATAATCACAAGTATATGTTGCTGTATATTTTTGCTGCAAAGGTATCAATTCCTGACTCAGATAACTATTAAAAGCAATACTGTCTTTTGAAACCTGATTATTAAAGTTATTCGCTATAGCCGATGCCTTCTTTGTCCTTCTCTCGTCCTGATATTTCTTTTTAACATCACTATCATGCTCCGGATATTCTCTTACAATATCCTCATAATCTTTTTTGAGCCCACTGACAGCATCCTCAAGTCCGGTAATCGTCTGTTCTGCCTTCTTTACACTTGCTTCAAGATTCTGTTTTTTGGCTTTAGTATCAGAAATTTCATCGTTTATCTTGTCTACCCTCTTCTCACATTCACTAACACGGTCATGCATTGCAAGTAGAATAGGGTTCTTCTTAAATTCTTTTATTTTCTCATTTATCTCATCAATTCTTATTCCTATCTCTTTTGCCTGTCGTTTAGAATCAATATATTTTTCCAGTGAAATAAAATTATTCCCGGCAATGAAGGTACTGTACTCTTTTGATACCTCATCAAATTTTTTCTTATCAGCCATTGATTCATCTAATTGTTTCTGAATACCAAAAAGTTCTTTTTTTGCACTTTTTAACTGCTTTTCTATAGCATCAACTCCGATAAAATGCTCCTGCTTGCCCATTCTCTGCAAACAGAAATTTTGGAAACGCAACCGGTCTTTTGTTACGCTCTTCCTATATTGTTCAAGATAATCTGCACTGTCACAACACACAACATCCCTCATAACAAACCGAGCATAACGTTTCGCATAAATATTTTCAGACTCAACTTTATCTCCAAGGAAACTTACGCCCTCTTCACCATGCTGAATGTCCCTGATTTTTCGTGTGTCAATAAGTCCAATACCTTTTACCTTATCTCCCAACGAAATGAAAACCTTCTTTGCAATAAGATAATTTTCCGGTGCGACAATGATATTAAATCTTTGTGTATTAAGATAACTTTCAACAGCATCCTGCCAACTATTATCAGTCATATAAAGAAGTTCACACAAAAGCTTTGCATCTGCTTTCCTGCTTTGTTCCCCTAATTCTTCATTTATTTTTTTTCTGACCAAAACAGCTTCCTTAGGATAACACATCACACCCGCTTCGAGGTTCTTAATTTTATCCTCAAGTGCTTTAGACTGACTTGTCAGATTTTCTATATTCGTTCTTATCTTTGCATCGTGATTTTTTATTATTTCCTCCAAATCACCCAGAACTTTAGCTGCCTCTTTTATTTCTGTAATCATCTCCTCAATATTTTTTTGCTGTGCTTCATCACTTATAGTAAATTCACAAGAAAAGCCAATACCGTTCAGTTTCTTTTTAAGAGACAACAGCCTTCCTAACGTATCTTTAAATATAGCAGCTTCAGATTTTAATCTCTCATATTCTCTTTCATTTTCTTTATTCTCTTTTTCTAATGAAAGCATCTGCTTATTATCTGCATTATCCTCAGCAGCCCTTCTTGCCTCATATAATAAATCTGTCGCTTTTCTTTCCTTCCCTGACAATTCATCTAACTTCTCATTCAGCACCTTAATACTTGCTGTCCATTCATTTATAAGACGCTTATTTTCCTGCTGTTCTTCAACATTTCCCTGATACTTTGCATATGCAACAAGCATTTCATTTACCTTTACTTTAGATAAACGTGCTTTTGCTTCAATGATTTTTTCATTAATCTGTGCAAGCAATACTTCCCTGTCCTGCGCTTCCTGCAAAATCTCCTGCAAACGTTCCAGTTCCCGCATATCCTTCTGAAGGAAATCAATATTTACCTCCGGTTCAGGCAAAATATATGTATAAATAAATTCACGAATGTCCTTGATATCTTCAAGACTGGTACCCATGTGAAATACTTCATTGAACTTCTTGCCAATTGGTGAATCCGCTTCTCCAACGCCAAGCATTCGACAGATTCTTCTTCTGGCATCTGCCTGATTCGAAGCCCTGTCCATTCCTTTATTTTCAAGTTTAAATGAATCTCTTGATGTAGGTTTTCTTCCATCTTTCACCCGTGTAAAAAACGGAACGTCCTCAAGTGAATATCCCGGTTTTGTAATATACCAATCCTGATATACTCCTTTTAAATCCTGCTTTGGTGTTTCAGATTCCACACGAACTGTAATAACAAATTTCTTGTTTATATTTTCATCTAAAAATTCAATTCCAATATATGAAACCGTATGCCCCGGGCGCAGATAGCTATCCTCAGCTCTTTGCTTCTGGTGAACAGAACCAAGCAAAGTTCTACCGCTCTTTTTGTTACCGGCAGTATTAAAATCCTTGTTGGTAGTGAGACAATATCTTATTGCATCCATAATAGTTGTCTTTCCCACAGCATTTACACCAAGCAGGTATGTTATATTCTTAAAATCAATAATATCGTCCTGAAAATTATGCCAGTTTATCAGATGGAGTCTGGTCATTCTAATCATCGTTTTCATCCTCCTCATCTGAATTTACATACTGTGATAACAACTTACTGGTCTGCTCATATGCCGTAGTAATTGTTGTATCCGGCATGGCAAGCATCACAGAAGCATATATCTGTATTTTTGCATTTAAATCCTGCAATTTATCTAGTGGCTGCACGAGATTGTATCTTTTAATATTTCTAAGAGAATCCTCCAATAAAACCTTATCAAATTTTCTTGGAAGATTTAATTTCTCATACTCATTTTTAATTTCTTCTACAGTTACAACCACCCTGTCTTCGCTGGTAGACAGACTCTCCCTCTTCTCTACATACAGTAACCTGAATATTAAAAGCATAATACTTTCATACTTCTTAAGTGCAAGTCTTCCTGTACCATGATTATTAATAAGCTGCACAACACGTAAGTTTCTATGAATAACTAATGTATATCCAATCGGCTGAAATAATTGTCTGAAGCTTTCTTCGTGATTAATTACGTAATAATATTTTTCTCTGGTTGAATCCACATTTCCAATAAGGAAGCAGTTGTTCAACAAATAATTAGCAATTTCTTCTTTGATATCAATAGCCATCTTTAACCCTTCCTTTTCTCAATAATAAACTCTTTAAAACGCACACCATTACTCTCCACAACTGTATCCTTTAATCTGATTTCATATTCACGCTCCGGTGTTTGCGAATATGTATATAGTCCAATAATCTTCGCCAATGTATCAGGTTTATTTTCAAAAACAGCGCCGACAGAAACCGCCATCCTCCCCTTTAAAATATCATTTGCAAAAGAATTAACATTTTCGGAGGTTAGTGCATTTTTTATGTATTCCATCATCTTGCGATTCTTCTCTTCAACTAATTCCATATCCAGTTCATCTATCACCGCCATTAATTCGATTGGCGAAGAACGTCTCTTTTTCACCGGTGTTGCAAGAGAAGAACTGTCAATATAGTTTTGTCCAAATACCTGAAATATCTCCTGACACATAGTGTCATCATCCTCGTACAAATCTTCTTTTGTATTTATCTGACTCACATAGTACTGAAGAATATTGTTAATTTTACTTTTAACACTTCCATCGGATAATAGTAAAAACTGCGCTCTTTGTACCGCCCTGGTTCTATATAAAATATGCCGGTCATCAATAGTTCTCATGATAGCTTCCATCTCTTCAATATCCATACGAACCTTTGTAATTAATTCCTTTATTCTCACAGCAGCCTCTGCTTTATCGACACGCTCCGCATCCATATAATCAGCTACAAGGGCATCCATCAAAACATCTTCACACTTATCAAGACTCTCATACAGGCTTGTTCTATAGTAGAAAAGATTATCGTTTGTCTTAAACCTGTGATACGAACCTACCACAATCTTTTCTTCATATGTTTCAAAAAATTCAAGCACTTCTTCCGGTCTTTTTCCCTGTGTCAGGTTGTTAATATGATCCTCTATAGATGCCGATAATATCCTAAGTGCCTGATTAAGATTATCAAAATCCTCCGACGCTTCTTTTAACACCCCTTCATAAGGACTTCCCTGCTCTGAAATATGTTCAAACATGGAATATATTTTGAAGAGTTTGCCCTTATATGTGATAATCATCGGACTGATAATTTCCTGAAATGATTTAAGAATCGGAACTACTTTATAATTAATAGCCAGCTTGGATTCTTCTTCGTACTCTCCCTCTTTTTCCGTTAGCCAGCCTGTATTTTTAATCCTCCTGACAAACCCACCTGCAAGTACACGCGCATCTGCAATATTCCCATCCGTTTCATCCTGTTCTTCTATATCGAGCTCCACTTGTTCATCAAGGCCACAAAAGTAATCCTCCACCATATCAAATATAGTGCTTTTCTCTATGGCATACATCGGCATACGTTTACACTTGTCCCAGATAATAGTTAGAATATCAACATATTTTCTTTTATTTATTCCAGTTAACGGACGAAATAAATTCTCGTCTACTTCATCAAAGATGTTCATGTTCATTCTTACTCCTTTTCTGTTTTCAGTAATTACAAGTGGAATTCATCGAATTCATGGTAGCCTTTGTCCGTTATAGCGGTCCCGCCGAACAATCCGGACAATTCGTGATATATGTTTCTTATGAGAGTGTCGCTCTCATAGGCTTGTACGAACATCATTCGGATAGTTCCTTTGTACTCACATGCTATATTCCACAACGGATACGAATATGAGCCTGCGCAGGCGGTTACCGCTGTAACATATGGGTCTATTTGCTCCCCAAAGGTTATTTTTCCTGCGTATGAAATGCCGTAAGTGTAGCTGCTTGCATCCCTCTTTCGTCCGATTCTGACTGCAAGTCCTGACAGGATGCCTTTTGGCAGGCGCAGACGAAAAACCGGTTCCATACTCTGTCTTAGTGCAGCAACGCCGGCATAAAGGTTATCCGGCTGAATCTGCAGTTCCATCTCATCACGCAAATGTCTGCTCCTCTCACTAAGCCCGTACCTGTCAAGCTTTGCCGGATATGGAAGTGAAAATGTCGACACTCCGTTACCACCGGTCTCAAAATTGAATACCGGCCGCAAATCTATCGGTATGTAGCCAACAATATTCTTCTCTCCCGCCTCATATGTTTTACGTATTGCTTGTCCAATAATTGCATGCAATGTTGGAACAACAGAGCTTTTATTTTCCTTTGCAAAATCAAGAAGTGGTTGCAACGGTACACCAATCTCAAATATGCGCTGACGTGTTGTATTCTTCCCAAATTTATTTTCCGGCAAATGAAAAATGTTATGCTCTTTTGGATTAAATCTGCCTTTTGCTTTTCCATGTGTGCCTTCTTTAAGGATATCTTCATAACTTACCGTGCTGTCCATACTATCTGGCTTTGGCAGCTCTATACCTTCCACTCCTAGTTCATTATAATAAAATTTCAACAGAGTATTAAGAAATGCATAAACTCCTCGTAAATCTGATATTCCATGAAACACATGCAATGTAATTTCATTTTCTTTGTAGGTGACATACAACATAAGCCCTTGTGTTTCCTTGGTTCCAAGATGTCTTGGACGTCCGTCATGAGGCATTACCGGTGGCGTTGTCACATCTTCAATCACAGCATGGAATCTGCGCTTTACAACAACCGGCTGAATTCTGAAATTCGTATGCACTTTAAGTGCACTAAGCAATGAATCAGACAACACTTTTACATCCACTTTTTGCGCAAGTTTGCAAGTCACCTCTATAACTGTCGCCTGTTTACCTGAACGTCCCCAATAAAATGTCTCGTCCAAAAAATTTAACTTCCTGATTTTCTTTTTCATTGTCTTAAACCCACTCAATTTCCTTCCGTTATACCAATAATTTTGCCCTCATTAAATATTTTCTCCGTTAAACTATTTATATTAAGCAAAATATCGCCATCCGTTTTTGTATCCGGTGCGAGAATTGTTAAGAATCCTCAATTCATCTTCCTTTAAATAATTCTTAGCTACACCGATATCTTTAAGAGCCGGAATGAAATAGTTTTTTACCGCATATGTTTGTATTAAATAATTATTCTTTGACAAAAAGCGTTTGGCATCATAGTACAGCGAATCAAGGTCCTACATAATGGCATCATGTAGTTCATTCCTCAAAAAGAATATCGTCAATTCGATCATGAAATGACTTCTCGTTCCGAGAATTCATCCCATCTTTGATATTCACAGAACTGCTGCCAAGTCATCTTAGTTACGTTTTTTCCATCTGGCCCATGCAACATTTTTCTTTTCCCTCCATACATCATTAATCCTATTGCCCATTTCTTTTTCTTGAAGAGTTAAATGACTAAAACCTTTGGACGAATCATTCTCATTATGTTCATATCCATGGTGTGTATGCGGTAACACCCCTTTATGTGGCTTATCTAAGTCTATTTGCTTTCTACGTTTATTCTCTTTGTCATAATATGAAATAAACTTAGGATTGCCCTCCGGCGATAAGGTCACATAAACACGATTATTTGTCATTGTTTCCATCGGAGCCGAAGCACTGTTGTCTAAATTCACAACAAACTTAATATTGCCATATGTAAGCAAAGATTTATACTCCGTTCCGTATATTTTTCCGGCATCGCTTATGCCTGAACTACTACCTCTTCCTCCCATTATCGCACCACCTTTCTCGATTCAAGGTAATCGACGATAATAAGGACAGGCTTGCCATCGTCCATATCCACCTTAACTTCGATATGATGCTTAGCTTCAGAGAGTTTGGAAAAAAGTACTACCGTCTCGACATGCGGTATCTTCCGACAGGGCTTTAACAGATTGCGGACTACCCGCAAACTCAGTATTTAACACCCTTTTGGAGATTTTCATATAATCGCAGTCAAACCGTTATGATTTAGCGTACATACCGGTTTATAAACCTCTTAATATGCAAGTACGCCGATTAGTTGTTACACTTTTACCTGCAATTATTGTTGTAAATACTGCTTACGGTATAGGCATAATTCCTGTCCGCATATTTCTTTAGGCATAAACTGAATTAACTTTTACACCTTTTCATTATTATATAGCAGAAAGGCCACATATTCTGCATTCTTTTTTGCCTCTTCAATAGAACCAAATCGCTTTCCATTATACTCCCACAAAGGCTTCTTTTCCCCATACATAATCCCAAAGCCATCATCAAATTTACTTTTGATAATTGTAAAGTTACGTCCCCCTATATATGCAGTGTAATTTCCATTTTCACTTAATCTCCATTTTACAGACGAGAATTTATTATTGAATAAAAAGAATATTCCCGTTACTCCAATTTGCTTATACTTCTCTATAATTTGGTCTTTCCTTTTCTTATAACCTTCTAAGGTAATATTTTCATAGAAAGTATACGTATCAGGTATTTTTGTTTCAAATAACGGTAAGCCTTCTATTGCAAAATCTTCAGCTTGTTTTCTATCAACTTTACATGTATGAAATACCTCAAGCCACAATTCACCGTTCCACAGATCTTTGTATTCTTCAGGCTCCGTTCTATCTATTTTAATATAAATATCAATTTCATACTTTCGGTTATTACATTTTACCTCTTTTTCTATTTCAATATTTCCTACATAAACTAGAACTGTTTCGTTTCCAATATTAAGTTTTATTTCATTCAATGATGCAATTGCCTCTTTATTACCCTGATGAGATACACTTTCGTAATCTCCGCGTGACGAACACAAATGATTTCCCGTTCCCATAGGAAAACGTCTAAATCCCTGATGCGAACCTTTCACTACAATTTGCATTTTAGTTTTACCGTGATCATCTTTATACAAATTGGACTTTCGTCTTAGAAACTCAGTAGTTCCTTCTATTTCTTTCATTGCCCAATAGCTGGTTTCAAAATAGGATTGATATGCTTCATCGTAATAATAGCAAAACATCCTCAAACTCAATTACCTCCCAAATTATGATTCATAATAACTAATAATTACAAAAACGCCTACAATTCTGTAGGCGCTGTATAACATCCTTGATATATAATTATGAATGTGTACTCAAATAGTCAGAAAAACTAGCAGCACCTAACTTACGCCTTTTTCGCAACATGTTTGCCCATATCGTATTACCTTGGCTCTCGTCAATAATTCCTTGCTTATACGCATCAACAAGAATATCTGCTGTTGTAGTATACTCCAACGAATACTCATTTATATAAGTCAAAATATCATTGAAATTATTGCTAGCTACTATTCCATTTTTCACTTTAGCTAACGCAATTGACGATGCTTCTCCATCACCAATAATCTTATGTCCCTCGTCAGGATGTTCAGTCAATTTATAATACAAATCAAATTCATCTGTTCCCGACGCAAGTTCAACAACGGTTAATTTACCTGCGCTAATCATACTATCAACACGTGCCTTCATCCAGGCTAATGTTGGTCTATCAATCTCATCATATACAGGTTTTGGCATTACTACTCTTCCTGGATATAACTGTGAAAGAAGGCTTTCATTACCAACCCATAAAAATGCGGAGATACAATCAGTATCAATAAAAATATCCTTAGTCAATAATCTCGTCCCCCTCGCTATCTTCCCCAAAGACAAGATCCTCTCTAAATGCATCCAAAAGCATTTCTTCGTATTTTCCTGTAGATATTATTTCTTCGCTGTAAAGCTTGTCAGCCATTCTGATGTACTGTCCGGTAGTTTTCATATTACTGCCCGCAGGAGTAGCCTTATATAAATCAGTGTCATATCCAAGTTTTGCAGCAGAATACTGAACATCAACCTGCATCTTATTATATAAATTGCTATCAATCTTTCCTTCGCTTTTTAACCTATATAATATTGCCTGACGACTCATACCAAAATGCTGTTCTAACCATACTACCTGCTCTAAAGATACCGTATCATTATTTTTCAATACATTATATAAAGCAGCAGAAGGGAGTAAAAAATGTGACGCAAACAAATCAGCTTCACGCTCCTTTTCGTCCCCGCCATTAATAGCTATTGAACAAACACTCTTTTTTACTTCTGAATCAAAATGCAAATGATAAAATTCATGTGCCATCGAAAACCTTTGTCTTCCAAGTGACATTCCCGAATTAATTGCTATTAAATTAGCACCATCACCCTTTATACACATTCCACTGATATTGCTACCCAAAGGATACAACACGATTGTCAATTCTGTCATAGTCTTCGCAATTGCAAAAATATCAATAGGTGACATACTATCTTCACCTAATTCTTTTCGCAAATTTACTGCCATACTATCAATTTCATTAATACTTCTCACTCGCTTTATCCCTCCAATATTCGTTGCATATTTTCAAGATTCAAAGCAATCCTATTTATGACAGCAATTGAATTCAAATCATCCTTGGACATTCCATTAGTTCGAAACGCAACATTTAAACAAGAAATATCCTCTTTTTCATTAATAATAGCACTCACCTTACAGCCAAATAGTTCCGCAAGTTTCTTTAAAACATCAGTACTTGCCTCTCTTTCACCTTTTTCAATTTTTGAAATCAGGCTCTGATCAACCTGCAAATATTCAGCAATTATAGATTGATTAAAGCCAGCCTTTGTTCTTAATTCTTTAATTTTATTACCAATGCTTAATCTATCCATAGTATCGCGCCCCCTTCTTTTAATATATAATATCATTATTTTGTCATAATGTAAACACTTTAATCTTTGTTTTTTATGACAAGTATGTATATAATATCTACAAAACATTGCGCTGTCAATCAAATTTTATTAGTTTCTCCCAATAACATTAAATAACTCATACCCTACAGACAAATCTTCTTGATTCTTATCAATATCGTTACCCATTGTGGGCTTTTACTTCCACTCTGACAATGAAAGAATTCTATTCCCTTCACAATCAACGTTACCATGCCAGACAGATAGCTATTCTTTATCTTTGATATACCTTCCGGACTTAATTCTCTTATCCACTGGTTATACAGCATCCTTTGGAATGGCCCATGTATTACCAAACTTCATAGCCCCTTCTATCATTCCTTCATCGCAGATGGTCTGCACTCTTCTAACTGATAAATTCCATTTTTCTGCTGCTTCTTTAATAGTCATAAACTCCATATTTTCTTACCTCAATAAAGTTCTAAAATACGACATTTTACCCTATGTTTATTATAAGCGTAGAGACGCCGTAAATCAGTCTAAACCTGTATAAATTTCTGCGTACATCACCATACTCTATCGCGTACATAATCATATAAAAATAACCTTTCAGCGCACTAACTGTAAGCTACGCCAAAAGGTTTATTTTCACTACACCCATATTCTATTTTTCAATTAATGCACATATTTGTCAGGCTTATTTTATTATTATGTTCTAGCCAATATAACCCTCAAATCCGCTTAAACTGGGCATTTCTTAGAGAGGAGGCAAACACTTTCGACGTCGTTTTCGTTGATTAACCACTTTTCATTTATGGTTTATTAAGTTTCAACATTGTTTCAACGATTTCCAAAGTATCCTCAACTGTTCTGCTGTCATCACGCAGTAAGACCTGAAAACCTGAATTAAGAAACCTATCGTACCTTTCTTTAGAGTTGACCCTCATCAGCATCTCTCTGAAATTCGCCATCGCTGCATCCGGATTTTCTTCCTGCATCAAAAGCTGATATAAAAATTGTTTTTCTCGATCTGGTCTATCGAAAAATCTGTTAACAGACACCATCTGATCGGACAACATTACAAGAACATGATCATTATCGGAAATTTTCTTAAGAGTTTCGATGGGAATATTGGTATCTACGAATATTTTTTTTCCTTGTTCTTTTAAATCACCAAGTATTCTTAATTCAAGAATTTCGCACTCTTTAGCCACACCATCAATCCAAGCCTCATATTCTTCAGGCGTCCTGCGAATAAAATTACGCCAATCCACAAGATCCCTGGTGTAACACAAACATGGAAACTTGTTTTTATCAAGATTTTCATCTACCAGTCTGTCATGATAGTTTTCCTCACAGGCTATACCATTATATTTTTCCGCAAGGAGTTTAACCATCGTTGATTTTCCGGCGTATGCAGTTCCAATTATATAATATATTTCATACATCTTATTCTATCACATCCTTATATTTTTCAAGAAGCTCGTGCGAATACTCTTTCTGCATATCTGATTCTCTGACAAAAAGCGTTTGACTAGGAGTAAACGTTACTAATCCGACATCCTTTTTAAAGTGTTCAGATTCGAACACTTTAAAGTTAGGATTATACATTTCTTCCCATGTGGATAAAAATTCTAGGGTGGTCCTGTTTCTTAGCCAATTACGTATAATATCAGCCGCCCTCGAATTATCAGACTTAGCTGCAGCCATATCTGTTATACAAACATAATCTGCAAGTTCTCCAAAGGATACTGTAACTGGAATTCCTTGAACTTCTATCGCTCTATTTTTTGACATTATTCTCCTCCGTGAAATTACTCTTTCTTAAAATACAAATAATTGTTTTATTATGAAACGCCAAATTATAGCTTAAGCTTTTTACATATCCTCCAGGCTCTCTATCTTCTTCAGAGCCTCCATGTAAGCCATAAGACGCTTTTGCTGTTCTTCTTTAAGATTATGATAATCTTCAATCATCTGAACATCGTTGGGAGTAAACTTGCTCTC
Source organism: uncultured Lachnospiraceae bacterium (assembly GCA_902766825.1). Taxonomy (GTDB): domain Bacteria; phylum Bacillota; class Clostridia; order Lachnospirales; family Lachnospiraceae; genus CACXFB01. The sequence goes on along the minus strand of CACXFB010000022.1, from coordinate 2,765 downwards.
AGGACTTGCAGCAGCGATTTCCTCCTCGTCTTCGATTCCTTTGCCTGTAAGAAGCTGCTCCGGCGTAATCTGTAGGACATTACAAATATCCATGATTTTTTCCACCGAAGGATTAGTCTTTCTCTTTTTCCATTCACTTATGGTACTCGTAGAAATACCAACTTGCTTGGCAAACTCAGCCTGAGTCATATTGCGCTCTTTGATAACTTTTATAATTCTTTCACTGATTATCATGATAGCTACCTCACATCTATAATTCACTTATATAACATTCATAATTATGAATTTATTTTAGCATATCATTATACCACTTTCAATAAGCTGCTTCTTCTGGTGTCGAATTCTTATATACATTTTATAAGCTTCATACACATATCTCTTTTGCAGATACACATCCATATCTAGTAATGAATCAAAATCAATTTCATCAGCATATTTGGCTATCATATTTCCAATGAAATCTGCCAGAGCACTCCTTTCATCTCTTTCTTTTACTACCACTTTATTTTTCATAGCACTTGCCCCTCCGTCTATGCCATTTTTTTTGCTTTTCACAAATTAGCAAGCAGTGCATCGGTGTACACCTGATGCGTTTTTGCTTGTCGGGGAGTAGTCTCCGTTCCACTCCGGTCCGCGCAAAGCCGACGTTTCCCGAACGTCGTGCGTCCCCAATCCCCCCTGATTGCCGATTTCATCGACAAGCTACGCCTGCAACGCAGGCTGTGTCACATGGAACATATTCTTGACTCCATTTTCACCTTTACGACCATTGTGCCTGGTCGCTCTTACTCGATTCCTCTTAATATGCCACTATTCATTTTTTATTTTTCTTAAAAGATTAACTTGCACTTTCCGGCGAAGCCACTAATTCTGCGCGAAGCGTTACAGATAATAACCCAATATTAAGTGTCGCGCCCAACACTTTATTGGGCCAAGGTTGTCACCCTGGACGGACTAATGGGCGTTGGCTAATTAATATGAAAAATCTTTCTTCTAAAGACAAACATCCAGAATCAAAAATCGTGCATTCCTTTTGCTACGATGATACTTTAGTCCGTGAATTCAACAACCCTTACAGGTATCTTGAAAGAACTGCTAAATATCTTGCCGCTTCTTCATTTGATTTTAGTATGGACTCTAAGATGGATTTCAAACAAATTCTTTGTGCCACATATGATAACAGATGGACCGGCGCATTTCTACAATCCCATGGGAAACCATCAATGGCCACCGTAGGATGGTTTTCCCAATTCACAACTAATATGTGTAGGAGATAAACTTAAAGGAATGGATTCCGACATCTGTTTTGTTAAATACGAAGAATCCTTTGGAACATTTGATGCCCACTGCGATTACTGGCAGCCAAAATTATTCAACTGGGATATGACTATATCGAAAGGAGTATGTTAATATGTCATCAAGAGGTGCTAAAACCGAAAATGGTCACGTAACAACAACTGAATATAAGCTTAAAGATGGTAAGATGGTAGAAGATGCAAAAGTTTTAGTCGGGGCAAGCTCCAAGCAGCACGGTTTACCCGACTATGCCCACTCTCCAAATAGTAAATACATCAAAGAAAATCCTGATGGAAGTTTTAGAGAACTTAGAGATTATGACGAAACAGGATTTCCGATTATTGAAATTGTCTACCATCATGAGCAATCTTTAACAGGCAATAGACATACATATGTATTACATTTTCATACCTTCAAGGCAAATCTTGAAAAAGTTATAGGCGGAAAAGTGTCAGAAACATCTAACCCTGACATTTATAAAAAATACAAAAAATATTTAAAGGAGTACGGATTATGATTAATGGTAATTTGAATCAATTTCTTGATACTGGATGGTTCTCTGAAGCAACACTTTACTACAATGGCTATATTTACTGGTTAGAGGCTCAATCAGACGATACCGAATCTGTTTTCTTCATTGATCGATGGAAAGCTCAGAATGAAGATAATAAATATTTTCATTCTATATTAAACAATGATGGAACTATTTCCTATGACCGAGTTTTAGAAATACATGGTAGCAATTTAGATTTAATCAAAAAACATTTTCTTGAAGCTACTCCATTCGAGGGAAAAACATTTTGGCAAGTTGAAAAAGAGATTGCCTGGCTAGACGAAAGCACTCCAATTTAAACAAGTAAAGAGACGTCCATCTATTTAATAATACATGGACGTCTCCTATTATGGATGTACTTCAATATAATCATCCGGCTTCTGACAAAGTTGAGAAAGAAGAACAACCGTCTATCTGCATAGATGTGGAAACTGGTTCCTTTTTATTTCTTAGTTGCTCTTTTTCTCTTCTTCACTTCTTTTTCCAGCCCCTTGACACTTTTAAGATACTATTCTTCCTTGCGGCATCAATGATACTTGTCACATTCTTCAAGATCTCACTTTTTTTGTAATCGGTAAGTCGTATAAATGATTTCATAACCAATCTATCCTCTGTAGCGTGTATTTACCGCATTTTTTGTGTCCATAAAGATGTTATAAACATTGGCGATGCATCATTGCTCTTTTCGAAACCACAGTTCTTGTAAAAATGCATTTCATTGTCATAAGCAATTACCGCTATTCTAAGATAATCCTGATACTTATCTTTAATCTTATTGATTAGTGTTGTTCCAATCATCTGATTGTGATATTCTGGATTAACTAACAAATAATGGACATATGCATTCATTATTCCATCATCCATAGCACATACCATCCCGACTAATTTATCCCCATCGTAGGCAGAAAAAACAGTG
>CACXFB010000021.1 GCA_902766825.1 uncultured Lachnospiraceae bacterium | reverse complement strand
ATTACAGAATATTATATTAATCTTTTGTTTGATAAATTATCAGGAGCTGATGATTCATATGTGAATTATTATCCTGTTTATCTTAGAAGAGCAGGTGTATATTATCCTGTAGCATATTCTGAGCGTGCAGAATTTATTGAGGATTTTGAAGATATCATTGTTGATGAATTTGGACTTGACAGTATTGATGACTTTACCGGAGTTGCAGATACACATGCTAACAGAACAAAGCTTAAAGCAGCACTTAGCAGTTACCCATATGTTATTTTCAAAGAAGCTACAACAGAAGAGGAACTCGAAGATCCGGATCTTAGAGCAGACTATGTAGTTAGTGATGTTATTCCTGTAGAATACACAGATTCAGATAATCCTGAATATAGCGTATGCATGTATGGAGACTCACTTTCAGTAGCTAAGTCTAAAAACGGAAAATATAAGGCAAAAGTTAAGCATGCAACGTTCAGCTATGATGAAGAAAAGGGTAATTATAACTGGACAAAAGATTCAACAGGTGGTTCATATGCATCTGATTATCTTTCTAATAAGATTTGGATTAAGAATCAGCCTATGAATTTCTATACACAGGGTGCTTATATTAACAATGAATGGTTCAAGAAGAGAATTCTTCGTGTTCCGGATGAACTAGTAAAGAATTACAATGTTCAGGTTGTAACTGTTACTCCGTCAGAGTTAACAGCTAATGCAGATTTAATTAACAGTGCAGATCTTATTTACATGTCTGATAATTATGATGATGGATCTGCTCTTAACAGAATTTATCTTTGGGAGAAGTATGGTAGAGATAAGACAGGTTCAGCTAATTTAACAAAGCTTGATGATAGTGGAAAAGTTGTTTTAAAAGATAATAGTTCTTATAAGAATTATCTTAATTTCTACAGAAATGACTTAACATGGTCTTTAACGATGGGAATTTTCTCAAGAGCGGCAGGTTTTAATAATAATTTTGTTCCTTTTGTAATTGACTCATCAATCTATACAGAGACACTTAAAGGTAATGACGGTAGATATTCATATTATTACAATGACAAGATTAAAGAAGTAACTCCTGCATTTAATCCTTATAGCAGTGGGGCAAAGTTTACAGCAGGTGATTGTAACGTATATAAGCTGTACATTATGCTTTATACAAAGTCTTCGCCACTTATATTCTATAATGAATATTTGAATGCTGCTCCTGATGAGGAGATTCCACCATCATACAAGTTTGAGTTCAAATATGACCAGTACTTTAGTGGCGGTCCAAAGTTCAATGATTTGTATATTTGGTATTGGGATGATGCAAGTGGATTTGCAGGCAGAGTTAAGAAGCTTACTAAGAGTGGTAATAATTACACTATAGAGATTCCTTACTCTGAGTATTCAGGTAATTCACTTAATTTCTTATTAAAGAATACTCAGAATACTTGGGAATATAAGACTGCAGATACAATACCTTCACAGGGAAGAGGAAATTACAAATATAATATTAACTGGAGAAACAATAGCGGTCAGTTCGGATTCTACCAGACAGAATTTAAATATGGTGAATCGTCTACAATATCTAATAGTGAAGGAAAAATTGCAGATGGTGTATATAAGAATTCATCATTATCATCTGATGCACAGAAGTATTGGAACGAACTTACATTCCTTCCAATAAACAGTTCATCACAAAATACTGCTGCTAATCTTCAGGATAAGTATGTATGTGATTATCTTATTCCAATCATCACAGGTAAGAATGCTTCAAAGAGAGCGGATGGATGGCCAGGTAATAACGTATTGAAGAATATCTTCAGTTTCAATGCAACAAAGCATAACAATACATCAGCAGGACTTGATGAAGCATTAAGTAATGGTTCACTTTCAACATCTCCGCTTGGAGCAGTTACGACATACCTTGATGGCATAAGCGGATATCCGGGAGATCATTCAAAGCCTGATTGGATTGATACAGTATTTTATATTATTGATGCTGACTTTACTGTTGAGATTAACAACAAGTCAACACTTAAAGTATTAGAGGTTGAGCCTTGTCTTGATTTTTCAGTAGATGCTGACCAGATAAGAAAATGGTTGCCTGAATTTACAGGTAATATTCAAGTTACAAGCTGGATTTCAACAGAGTTTATAGGTAAGATTAATGATATTAATGAAGAGTTTGATATTGTTTATCTTGGAACTAATAATAAGATGCTTAACACTGACTTTGTTGATGATAATCTTGATAATAAGGTATATGCTCATGTAGGTGATTTGATATCTTCTGCAAAATATGATAACAGTGCATGGCTTAATTATGATGTTAAGGTTGTTGCAAAGGATAGCAGTGGTAATAATACAACATATGCATATAAGGTTAATAACTATGAGAACAGCACATCTTATCAGGAATATGGAGATGTTGCAAACAGATATTCCGGAAATGATATATCAAAGGTTAAGTATGACCAGCTTATGAATTATGTTAAATCAGGATATTGTGTAATTCTTGCTAATAATTTATATGCTAAGAATACAGGAGTGCTTGATTCTTCAACATATATTTATCAATTTGCAAAGAATACAGTTGGAACTTACGACAACGTATTTAAAGAAGGAGACCTTGTTAACAGTGCAACAGGTTCTCGTAAGATGTTATTCCAGCAATATGCAGGAGCTACAAAACTTACTCTTGATATAAGTCAGAGTGATGAGTACATACTTGAATCTGTTAAAGGTGATGTTTCAAGTGGTACAGCGGTATCTACAAGAACACTTTCTTACAGATATCAGGTGTTTGATAAGGATGCAACAGAATCAGACAGATACAATGTTACACTTTATGCTGATGTTAATGGTGATGGTACATATGCAGAAGAAGAAGCTATCGCTTTTGATAGTAACAGAAAAGCAAAACAGTTCTCAGGTGTTGATTACTATCAGATAGAGAGAACACTTACAGATGATTTTATGGGAATTCTTCACTGGGCACTTGTTGTTGAAAAACAGGATTCTCTTAAACATACAGATACTGTAGAAGGATATATGATTATAAAGAACAGTAGTTCAAAGAAGCAGGTAATTAAGGTACTTCAGATTCAGCCAACTAAGCGTGACTTGAAGGGATTACATATGGAGAACTATGTAGATGATTCAGGAAACTCTGTTACAGGAACACTTTCAGGACTTTATTCTGATCCTCTTGTAAGCAATTATTATGATATCAGATGTATTAGAATTACTAATGATGAATTTGCAAATCTTTATGATCCAAGCAAAAAATCATCTCTTAAGTATTTTGATGATAATGGAAATTATAAGACAACAGCAGCTGCAAAAGGTATTCCATTCAATGGTAATAATCCACATGATTATCTTGCAGACTTTGACATGATTGTTTTAGGTTTTGCAGATTCCGTTGCTGATATAAGTAATACATATGGTGCGTTTGATAATATTTTAGCATTTGCTGCAGAAGGTAAGGCTGTACTTGCATCACATGATACAACTTCTATGTATAACTTCTCAGGTCGTTCGGGAGTCGTTATGAAGAGTGATGGTATTACTCTTCAGAATAAGGGCTCAGCAGGTATTCAGAATTGGGATTATATGACAGGCCTTAACTCTACACAGTATCTTAGAGATTTATGTGGTATGAACAGATATGGTATTCCTACTCTCTATACGATGAGAAATGAACAGGCAGAGGATGCTACTGAAACAAGCGGAGAGGATAAGTACGACAGAGCTTATATTGCCAATTCAGATCAGGGCTCATATTACAGTTATAATCTAGGAATTAATGGTGGAAAAAGAATGGGGTCTGTAGTAAATGTTGGTTATACTGATTTTATGCTTGAGTTCTCTAAGTCAAATAATAAAGGAACATACAAAGGTGTTCCAATGTATAAGACACCATCCGGATTTAACCTTGGTGGATCATGTAATACAGCTACAAAGGTAAATGAAGGACAGATTACAAAATTCCCATTTACATTGGGAGATAGAATTAATACATCTAATACACATGGTCAGTATTATCAGTTGAATCTTAACGATCCTAACTTGGTAGTTTGGTATTGTCTTGGTGGTAAGAAGGATATGACAGGTTATATGTATGATGTATCAAGAAATGATTGTAGAAACCTCTACTACCTGTTCAGTTATAACAACATCTTCTATACAGGTGTTGGTCATGAGACTTCAAGTACTACAGATGATGAGAAGAAACTTTTCATCAATACAATGATTGCAGCATTCAGAGCTCAGGTTAAGGAGCCGGATATCTTCGTAACAAATGAGGAATCAAATTACGATGATAATGGTAAGGAAACATCAGTTCTTTACTACTATTCAGAATATGATCCTCATTCAAGTGAACCGGATGTGTACACATCTGATGATGTTCTTGATGTAGCTATCTTACCAAGAGATTACAACCTTATTTCAGATATTATGTCACTTAAGATATATATCGTTGATGCTTCAGGTAGTGTTGTATCTAATATAACAGCTGCAAGTCAGGGTAAAGTTCTTGATGTTAATAATCTGATGTCGGCAGTATCTACGGATGCCAAAGGAGGATTGGTTGTTCGAAGCAATTATGATTATGTATATAAATTCCCGATGACTTATCTAAATGATTCGGCAGATGGTATGTATAAGATAATGCTTGAACTTACTAATGCAAGAGGTGTATCTACGAAGCGATATATCACTATTGGAAAGAGAACATTGTTTATGCTTGAGTAGGTTTGAGATTAATAAAATCATAACCCTATAATTTAAAAGTTAATAAAAGGAGTTTGGTATATATAAAAATATATTATCAAACTCCTTTTTTATTTTACTGGATTTTTTGCGGATTGTATCATATAATATTGAATGGTCAACTGTTTTAGGATAAAATAGAACAGTTGTAGTTAACAATTAGGATAATCAAATCAGGATTATGTTTGAAAGGAGTACATGAGAGTATGTATAAGATAGTAAGAAAAGAACAACTATCTGAGAAAATCTATTTAATGGATGTTGTTGCACCAAGAGTTGCAGCATCTTGTCTTCCAGGACAGTTTGTTATAGTAAAAATCGATGATAAGGGTGAGAGAATACCACTTACGATATGTGATTACGATCGTGAAAAAGAGACTGTTACAATAGTATTTCAGGAGGTTGGTGAGTCTACTATTCTCATGAAGAATCTTGAGGTTGGTGATGGATTTGAGGATTTCGTTGGTCCACTTGGATGCGAATCTGAACTTTGTCATGAATCTAAGGAAGAACTTGAAAAGAAGAATATTCTGTTTGTTGCCGGTGGTGTCGGAACCGCGCCTGTTTATCCACAGGTTAAATGGCTTCACGAGAACGGCTATGATGCAGATGTTATTATAGGTGCAAGAAGCAAGGATATCATTATTCTTGAAGAAGAGATGAAGAAGGTTGCCAAGAATGTTTATGTATGTACAGATGACGGTTCATACGGATTCAAAGGTAACGGATGTGATATGATTAAAGAGCTTGTAGGTAATCAGGGTAAGAAGTATGACCTTGTTGTTGCAATCGGACCTGTTATCATGATGAAATTTACATCACTTCTTACAAAAGAACTTGGAATTAAGACTGTTGTAAGTATGAACCCAATCATGGTTGATGGTACAGGAATGTGCGGTGCATGCCGTCTTGTAGTTGGTGGTGAAGTTAAGTTCGCATGTGTTGACGGACCTGAGTTTGATGGTCATCTTGTTGACTTTGATGGTGCAATGAAACGTCAGAGAATGTACAAGACACAGGAAGGAAGAGCTATACTTGCTCTTGAAGAAGGAGATACACATAAGAATGGCGGCTGTGGCTGCGGAGGTGACAAATAATGCAGGTAGATATGTTTAAAAGAGTTCCTGTAAGAGAGCAGGAACCAAAAGTCAGAGCAACTAATTTTGAAGAAGTTTGTTATGGATATAATCTTGAAGAGGCTCAGGCAGAGGCTTCAAGATGTCTTAATTGTAAAAATGCAAGATGTATAAGCGGATGTCCTGTTAATATCAATATTCCTGCATTTATCAGTCAGATAAAAGAAGGTAATATTGAGCAGGCATATCAGGTTATCAGTGAATTTTCAGCACTTCCTGCAATCTGTGGACGTGTATGTCCTCAGGAGAGCCAGTGCGAGAAGTACTGTGTAAGAGGTATCAAGGGAGATGCTGTTTCTATCGGTAAGCTTGAAAGATTTGCTGCTGACTGGGCTACACAGAACAATATTATGCCAAAAGGCAGTGAAGAGAAGAACGGCAAGAAAGTTGCAGTTATCGGTTCAGGTCCTTCAGGACTTACATGTGCAGGTGACCTTGCTAAACTTGGTTATGATGTAACAATTTTTGAAGCACTTCACGAAGCAGGTGGAGTTTTGGTATATGGTATACCTGAGTTCCGTCTTCCTAAGAAGAAAGTTGTTGCTGCTGAGATTGAAAAGATTAAAGCACTCGGTGTTAAGATTGAGACTAATGTTGTAGTCGGAAAAGCTGTTAAGATTGACGAGCTTATTGAAAAAGAAGGTTTTGATGCTGTATTTATCGGATCAGGTGCAGGTCTTCCAAGATTTATGAATATTCCTGGTGAGACAGCTAATGGTGTAATGTCTGCTAATGAGTACCTTACAAGAAGCAACCTCATGAAGGCTTATCTTGATGATTACAAGACACCTATCGCTGCAGGTACAAAGGTAGCTGTTGTCGGCGGTGGTAATGTTGCAATGGATGCTGCAAGAACAGCACTCAGACTTGGAGCTGAGGTTCATATCGTATACAGAAGAAGTGAAGAAGAGCTTCCTGCAAGAGTTGAAGAAGTACATCATGCTAAGGAAGAAGGAGTTATCTTTGACCTTCTTACAAATCCTAAGGAAATTCTTGTTGATGAAGACGGTAATGTTTCAGGAATGGTATGCATTAAGATGGAACTTGGTGAACCTGATGAGTCGGGAAGACGTTCACCTGTAGAGGTTCCGGGCTCAGAATTTACAATGGATCTTGACACAGTAATCATGTCTCTTGGAACAAGCCCTAATCCACTTATTTCTTCAACAACAACTGGACTTGAAGTTAACAAAAGAAAATGTATCGTTGTACAGGAAGAAACAGGTGCAACAACTAAAGCCGGTGTATATGCCGGAGGAGATGCTGTTACAGGTGCTGCAACAGTTATTCTTGCAATGGGTGCAGGTAAGACTGCAGCTAAGGGTATTCATGAATATTTAACAAAGTAATACCATATATTTATTTATAGCAGGTGTCATGTCATAGTTGATTTGACACCTGTGTTGTTATAAGACAAAAACAGAAGGGATATGAGCATATATGACTAAGAATCTAAGTATTGTGTTGGGCGCTCTTATTATTGTATTAATAGTTATGCTCGTTTCGTTATTCATGCTTTTCTTTAATTACAGAAGAAATTTGGCAGGCGGACGGGACGCTATAAAAAAGCTTTCTGAACTTGAAAAACAATATGCTGACTTAACGGACAAGCATACTGTTTTACAGACAACTTATGATGATTTATATAATCAGTATCTTGAATTGGAAAAATATAAAGACAGGTTATACAATCTAGCCTATGTGGATGAGCTGACAGGATTGAATAACAGATACTTTATTAAAGATAGAATAGAAGATATCTTTTCAACATTACGAAAAGATGAGAAATTTGCATTGATGCATATTGATGTGGATGATTTTAAAGATATAACCGGAGTGATTGGACATTCCTACGGTGATGAGCTTATTCTGGATATAAGTCACAGACTTAAAGAAGCTGTTGACGATAATGATTTCATATGTGCATACGGAAGTGATGAATTTCTGGTTTTATGTCAGAATATCGATAATGCGGACGAATTTGACGTGAAAGTTAAAAAGATTATGAAAGTGTTATCATATCCTTTCATAGTCAATTCAAAAGAGGTATCAATAACTGTAAGTATAGGTATAGTTATAGCTCCTGACTACGCAAAGAATCAGTCGGAGGCAATTGATTACTCTACACTTGCAATGTATGAAGCTAAACAGTTAGGAAAAAATACATTCCATTATTATTCCGACCAGATTGTTGAAAAGCTTTCTAATGATGTGTTGATTCAGCATCAGTTGTCGGAGGCTATTGCTAATCAGGAGATTATTATGTATGCACAGCCTGTATATGAGAATGGTTCAGACAGAATTATTTCATATGAGGCACTTGCAAGATGGAATAATCCTGAAGAAGGACTGTTATTACCTGAGCAGTTTTTGGAGGTTGCGTATTCTACCGGACAGATTAAGGATATTGACGAGTTGATGTTTAATTATGTATGCCAGCACCAGAAGAATATGGACAACAAGAATATGAAAGATATGATGTATTCCATTAATATGTCCTTAGATTATCTGTCAGCTAACGGCACAGTGGAAAATATTGATGAGACAGTTAAGTATTATCATGCAGACCCTTCAAGAATTATAATCGAAATAAATGAGTCTCAGCTTGACATTTCAAAGTGCAAAGATCTTTTTGACAGAATTAATGAGATTGGAATCAAAATCTGTGTTGATGATTTTGGTAAAAATAATGCATCCATAAATGAAATAAATGCAATGCCGATTTATATGGTTAAGGTTGATGCAAATCTTATAAGTGATGCGGTATTTGATGAAGGTACAAGGGCAATGCTTTCATCAATAGTTGATATGTGTAATAATTTCAAGATTAAATGTGTTGTAAAAGGTGTTGAATTTGAAGAACAGATAGATTACCTTAAGACCTTATCGTGTGACGGTATACAGGGATTTGCTCTTTGTCAGCCTCAATTGGTTTCTCTGAAATAAATGTCCTCATTGGCGTAAAAAAGGTGTTATATATAATGAAACCATTATTATATATAATCCTGTGCATCTGATGAAACGGAGGAAAAATGGAGTATCGTGAATTCTTAGATGCATTACAAGATGAGATCAGAAAAAGATTGGGAGATGATTACACAGTTACTATCAGAGAGGTTACAAAGAATAATTCAAAAAAATATGATTGCATTTATATTATGCCTGATAATGAAAATATTTCACCGGCAATTTATGTTGACACATACTATAAAGAATATCAGATGGGAAGAGATTTGGAATCTGTTGTGACAAAGATAATAGATTTTTATTTTTCAAGCAAGGCTGACGGCAGTAACAGGTTATATAACTTATCTGATATAGATAATTATGATAAGGTAAAGGAACGAATTGTTGCCAGAATGGTTAATCGGGATATGAATGAAGAGATGTTATTGACGTGTCCGCACAAAGAAATTCTGGATTTTGCAATAACATTTCATTATCTTGTTCCAAACAGCGAGAAGAGTCATGAAAATGAAGCCAGTGTGCGTATTAATGATGAGATATTTAATCTCTGGAATGTGGATTTTGAAGAATTCGCAAACAGAGCTTTTGAGAATACAATTCGATTGGAACCACCTACATTCACACCTATGGCAAAGGTGCTTGACAGAATTGCAAGTAAATTAAAATTCGTAAGAAATGAAGTTGAAAAAGAGATTCGTTATAAATGTGATGCGTTTGTCTTGTCAAACAACAGTGGTTTTTATGGTTCTACGGCAATGCTTTATAACGGTTTGCTAAGGGAGATAGCATCAGCATTTGATGATAATCTGTTATTGCTGCCAAGCTCTGTGCACGAGATGCTGGTGGTAAGGTTTGAAGATAAAAGCGTGCTTCCACAGTATCTTAAGATGGTAGAACAGGTTAATGATACGCAACTTGAAGTTACGGATTTGCTTAGTTATAATATATATGTTTATGATAAAAATGAAGATAAAATAAAAATATATCCTGCAGACTTTTTGTAGGAAAAATTATGGTTTCTTAAGATTATAAAAAATTAATACAAGACAGGTTGACTATGGATTATAATGCACAGGATTATATATATATAATTGAATTAGAGGCATCTAAGATTATTAAGATGAAGATTAAGTATGCGGTTGTTTGTTTTATTATTGCACTTAGTACTTATGGCGTAGGATTCATTAAAACGGACAGTTCTGCAAGTTTTTTTGTTACAGTGCCGTATGCCTTTAGCATTGTTCCTATTGCATTTTTGCTTGTTGGGAGCTTTAATGTTGTGGGAATGGTTGATTTTATGATGTATAAGACATACAAAAAAGCATTTATATGGATTAAAAAGACAACATATTTGCTGCTTTTTTTGTTGGGGATTTGCACGGGGGCGGAGCTTGTTTTTATTATTTCACACAGAGGACAGGAAAGTGTGACTAATGAATACATTTTCTTTGCAGGAATATGTATTTCGCTGATTCTTGATGTGTATCTTTGTACGATTCACAGGGGAAACATGAAACTTATTAAGAAGCAGCTAAGAAGTAATAAAATGAATAATAACAGCATTCAGAAGGTAGAAAATGAAAAATCCGTTTATTAAAATATCAGATAACAATATTAAATATATAGATTCTACATGTTCTATTAACAAGATGATTATAGCAAAGTCTCCGGTAAGTGGTTTTGAATATCTTGAAGGAAAGAATGTAAAAAGTATTTTCAGTACCGGAACGATTGTAAAATACATACGAAGCAAAGCAGAAGAACTTGGGATTAACCTTGATTATATGTATGATGCAATGCTTCCTTTGTATGTTGAACAGCAGTTTAAGGATGTTAACGGACGTTTCCATGAGGCTGCTAATGATATTATTCATGAGTTTGGTAACAGACTTGCGGTTATTCTTCTTACACTAAGAACAGGAAGTGCCGAGAACAGAAAAGCAAGACCTGAATGGAGCGATGAACATTGGGAGTATTACAGGAATCTTTCTAAGATTATACTTGTTGGCGGACTTGCTAATAAAGAGTTTGGTAGACAGTTTAAAGTATGTATAGATGAGCTTTTTTGTAAGGAAGGTGTTAAGCCTTATGTGATTGACTTATATGATGATGCATCATATTTTGGCGTTTTAGGATGTGCAACAAAGATAAAGAAGGCTGACAGTACCAATATTATATTTGATTTTGGTCATACCAATATAAAAAGGGCAGTTGTTGAAAGAAAAGAAGGAGAAGTAGTTAAACTTCACAAGCTCGAAAACAGACAGTCCTGGTATATGGATGATTACAATAAAGACAATTCAATGATGTGGCATGAAGCAATGAAACTTCATAATAATATTTTGATTGTTATTGCTGATACATACAGAATGGCTGCTGAAAAATATGACCTTGATGATGAGATTATGGTAAGTATTGCGAGTTACACTGTAGGCGGAGTGCTTAATGACAAGCGCGGTGGCTATGCAAAGCTTACTCTTCTTGGAACTGTATACGAGGAAGTTCTTGAAAAGGATTTAAGACAACTTCTTGGAAAAAATGTAAAGGTTTCTCTTATACATGACGGAACAGCTGTAGCATATCATTTTGGAGAAGAAAAGAATGCAGTTTGTATGTCTATTGGAACCGCTTTTGGAGTAGGTTTCCCTGATATGTGATTATTATATGTACCCTCTTTGCCGGATAAAACTGGGGTGACCTCAAAACGGCAAGGAGGGAATTTTTATACGGTGTGGTTATAGGTGATAATGACAGGCTGGAATTGCTTTGTGTCAAGAGCGCATATAATCGTATCCTGAATTTTAGTGGTATCCGAGATAAGTGAGTTAGGTTTCTTTTTGTAATTATCCTGTCCGAAAGGAACAAGATAAATGTTTTTCATATTCATAAGCAGTCCTATGTTTTTTAGGTTTATTCCTAAAGCATCGTTAGTGGAAATCGATAATATAAGAGGTTTTTGATTTCTAAGATGAGCTTTTGCAGCCATAAGAACAGGGCTGTCGGTTATTCCGTTGGCAAGCTTTGCAATTGTGTTGCCGGTGCATGGGGCAATAAGCATTACGTCCAGATAACCGTTAGGACCGATTGGTTCGGCATCGGTAATGGAGGTAATAGGTTCCCTGCCGGTTATGCCAACGATTTTATTGCGAAATTCCAGTGCATTCATAAAACGATTATCTGTAGCAGCAACGATATCTGAAAAAACGGGAACTATATTCGCTCCGGCTTCGCTAAGCTGTGTAAAAACATTTATAATTCTTTTGAAGGTGCAAAAAGAGCCCGTAACTCCGACACCAACGGTTAGATTACTTAATTTTTTTTCATTCATTTCATATCAAATCCTTTCAATACCGGTCCATTTTAGTAAATAATCTATTAATGAGTGCTTAAGTGTTTTTCAATACATTCTCCAAGTATTATTCCGGAAGACAAAGGGCTTACCCTGCCGGGAATCGAGAGGGCGAGAATTGCTTTTATGCCGCATTTCCTGGCATAGTCAAAATCTGTTCCTCCGGGGTATGATGCAATGTCTATAATCAGACAGTCTTTTTTTAGCTTGTTTATTACAGATGAGTCGATTAGCATTGCCGGCACAGTGTTAAAAATGTAATCAAAGTCTGATGCAGTGTTTTTTATGCTTTCGATAGGAACGACGTTGTACCCCATGCATTTTGCTTTTGACATATCTTCGTATTTTCGGCATGTAATAGTTACATTACCTTTGATACCTCTGATTTTATCTGCAAGAACCTGTGCGCATCTTCCATAACCGGTTATAAGACAGCTGCTTGCGTGAATGTTACAGGAACTTTCTTTTATAGCCTCAAGAATTGCTCCTTCTGCGGTTGCGATGCAGTTAAGCCATGCAACGCTGTCATCTTTCATGAAATCGTAGTATCTGATTTTCTTTTCATCAAAAAGACGGGTTATTTTATCATTAAAACATCCACCGAAGATGACATGTTTATCAGGAATAATACAATCAAGGAAATCTGTTGTGGGAACATTGACGTTATGACAATTGTTAATAAAATGGTTATCCTTAAATGCTGGAACCGGAAGAACAATAATGTCACATTTTTTCATTATTTCCTCTAAAAGACAGCATTTGTTATAACCTGCATCATTTGCGTAAGAATAAATGCCAACCCCTTTTTCGGAGAAGAATTTTGCAATGTATAACTGGCGTCTGTCACCGCCGATTAAAGCAATGTTACTGTTATGATTCATAGTTGCTCCGGTGGATTCTTTACAATATTTTATGTCGGAAAGCTTATGTGTGTTACCGATGCTTGAAATATAAAATATATTGAAAAGCTAAATGAAAATCCTTATACTGTTATTAGTAATAATGGCTTTATTGGATATGGAGGATGTTTTGAAGATAAAATACAGAGTAGGAAAAGGAAATTTTAGAAATATAGAAGAGGGATTTGAGAGAGAATGGCTGATGGGGAACGGACTTGGAGGTTTCTCCAATATGTCGGTAACAGGTAACATGGCAAGAATACATGCCGGATATCTTGTTGCATCGCTTAACCCTCCGGTTGACAGAATCAAGATTTTAGCAAAGACAGATGAGAGTGTAAAACTTGGAGATGAAGTGTTTGATTTTTCATGCCAGATGTATGAAAAGAAGGATAACACATGTGGTTACAAGCTTCTTGAAGCTTTTGAGTTTGACGGTGTGCCAACGTATTATTACAGAGCTAATGATTTCAGAATGACCAAGAGCATTGCGCTTGAGTATGGAAGTAATACCGTGGCAGTATGCTATAAAGTCCGCACAGGTAATGAATCTGCATGGATTAAAGTGACACCGCTTTTTTCAGGAAGGGATAACAATCTTGCTTATGAAAAGAAGGAAGATGTATGCCTTTGCAGTGATGTTAACGGTAAAATCCTTAGCGTTAAGAATGAAAATGACGATAGATTTGTTATTAACACATATGTAAGTGACGGCGAATTCGTTATCAGAGATGACAGCAAGGATTCACCGGTTATAATCGATGATTTAAAATATTCAATTGATATACGCAATGGATTTGACGGAACAGATTATCTGTATGCCTCTTATGACATTATGGTAAATGTCCCAAAGGAAACCACATGCAGTTTTTATATTATCTGCAGTGCTGATGTCATTGATGATAATGGAAATGTTATTTCAAATGTAGCATCAAAAGATGGATTTAAGATTGTGGAAGCAGTTAGAAAGAGAGCGCTTGAACTTGAAAAAGGCGTAAAGGTTCAGGATGAATTTGCAGCAAAGCTTGCTCTGGCAGCAGATCCTTTTATTGTTGACAGAAAGTCAACGGGACTTAAGACAATTCTTGCAGGTTTCCCATGGTTTACGGACTGGGGAAGAGATACAATGATTGCCCTTACGGGACTTACGCTGTGTACGGGAAGAATTAAGGATAACGAAGAGATACTTGAATCATTTTCAAAGTATGAAAAGGACGGACTTATCCCTAATATGTTCCCAAGCTATGCCAAGGAAGAACCTATCTATAATACGGTAGATGCATCTTTGTGGTATTTCTATGCGGTTTATAAGTATCTTGAATACACAGGAAAAGAAGAGAACTATGAGTTTATTCATGACAAAATATATGGTGTATTATGCTCAATTATTGAGAACTATAAGAAGGGAACGCTGTTCTCAATAGGAATGGACGAGGATGGACTTATTCATGCCGGAAGTGATTATGATCAGGTAACATGGATGGATGTAAGAGTAGGCGAATGGGTTGTCACACCAAGACACGGCAAGCCTGTAGAGATTAATGCTCTTTGGTATAATGCCTTAAAGGTTATGGAGATGTTAGCCAAGAAGTATGGAGACGATGACAGACAGTATGGCGAGCTTGCATGTAAGGTAGCAGAATCATTTAACAAAAAGTTCTGGAACGAGGAGCTTAATTGTCTTTATGATGTTGTTGATGAAAATGATGACAAGATCAGACCTAACCAGATATGGGCAGTATCATTGCCATTTACAATGCTTGATGCGGATAAAGAGAAAAAGGTTGTAAATACCGTATATGAGCATCTGTATACTCCTTATGGACTTCGTTCGCTGTCTTACAGGGATGACGAATATAAGGCACAGTATATAGGAAAGCTTCATGACAGAGATGCAGCTTATCATATGGGAACAACATGGGCATTTCCTTCAGGAGGCTTTATAACCGCATATCTTAAGGTTAACAATTACAGTAAAGAAGCTGTGGAAGATGCTGATAATATGTGCAAGGCATTTTTCGATCATATGAATGACGGATGTCTTGGAGGAATTGCCGAGGTGTTTGACGGTACAACACCTTGCACGGGTAACGGATGTTATTCCCAGGCATGGAGTGTGGGTGAGATTTTAAGAGCCTACGTAGAAGATGTGGCCCTTCATTTGCAGGAGGCTGAAAAATGCTGACTTTTTATAAGAAAAAACGTTTTAGTTTAAGGCATCTGATTATGATAGCCAATGCCTGTGTAATGATAGGATGTTGTGTGTATCTTTATCAGTATTACATGGAGAGCAAACATACTTCGGATAAAGTTGAAGAAGTCAAAGAACTTATTGTAGAAGATGATGATGATGAAGTTGTAACGGTTATAAACAAACCAAAGGTCGATGAAGAGACGGGTGAACTTATAATGCTTAGCAAGTTTAAAAAAGCAGTTGAAAAATACCCGGATCTGGTAGGCTGGATTACAATTGATGACCTTCTTGATTACCCTGTAATGCAGACCGGAATGGATGATCCTCTATATTATCTTTACAGAAATGTTGATGGTGAATTTTCAAAACCGGGAACACCTTACATGGATGCAAGATGTGATATAACAAAGCCTTCAAGTAACTTTATAATATACGGACATAACATGAGAAACTTAACTATGTTTGGATGGCTTGCACATTATTATTCTAAGGAATTCTGGGAGGAACATAAAGAGATTAAGTTTGATACTTTGTATTTCACCGGAACATACGAGATATTTGCCGCATTTTACAGCGAGTATTACGGAGATGATCCTGAATATGAAGATACGTTTAAGTATTATGACTTTATTGATGCCAAGAATAAAAAGCAGTTTAATAATTACGTAAAAGAAATTAAAAATCTTGCTTTGTATGACACGGATGTTGATGTCAATTACGGAGATCAGCTACTTACTCTTTCTACATGTAACAAGACTAATGGAGAGAATGGCAGATTTGTCGTGCTTGCAAGACTTAAGAGAAGTGATGCAAATTCAGATAAGGGAACCAAGATGAATCTTGATGATGATGAACTTCATGAGGTAGTACCTACTGAGGAGCCGACCGAGGAGGCAAGCGAAGATCCGGATGCATCGGATGATCCAAAGAAGGCTAAGAAGTCTAAAAAGCCTAAGAAATCAAAAGAGCCAAAAGAGACCAAGGAGGCAGAGAAGACAGAAAAGCCGACAAAAGAAGATAAGACCAAAGAGCCAAAAGAGGATAAGACTAAAGAGGCTACTAAGAAACCAACGAAAGAGCCGACAAAAGAAGTTACAGAGAAACCTACAGAGAAACCTACAGAAAAACCTACAAAGAAGCCAACAAAGGAACCTACAAAAGAGCCAACGAAGGAACCTACAAAAGAGCCAACGAAGGAACCAACAGAGGAACCAACAGAAGAACCGATAGTAGAGGAACCGGTAGAAGAACCTGCTCAGAATGAAGAAAATAATTCGGCGGAAGAAGGTAACGGTGAATGATATTTCATACAATGAAATAAACAAAACAGCATAAAAAATGAGCCGGTTAAAATTAACCGGCTCAAAATATAATGCGGATGGTGGGACTTGAACCCACACGATGTTGCCACCGTCAGATTTTGAGTCTGATGCGTCTGCCATTCCGCCACATCCGCGAACATTGCAATGATACCACTTATAATATCGTTTGTCAAACACTTATTAAAGGAATTAATATTATTTGACAAACATAATTGAGATTGGTATCATTTTTTTTATACAGATAATGGTCGCAGTATGCGAAGAAATGAGGATTATTATGAGTAAATTACCTGAAGTAACATTTGAATTTGAAGACGGAAAGAAGATTATAGCACAGTTATATCCGGAAATAGCACCTAATACGGTGAATAATTTTATTTCACTTGTTAAGAAGGGCTTTTATGACGGACTTATTTTCCATAGAGTAATAGATGGATTTATGATTCAGGGTGGAGACCCACAGGGAACAGGAATGGGTGGCCCGGGATACTATATAGCAGGTGAATTTGCACAGAACGGATTTGAGAATAACCTTGCTCATACAGCAGGTGTATTGTCTATGGCAAGAGCTATGGATCCGGATTCGGCCGGTTCACAGTTTTTTATTATGCACAAAGATGCACCATACTTAGATGGCGCGTACGCTGCATTTGGTAAAGTAACAGAAGGTATGGATGTCGTTGATGAGATTGCAGTTACAAAGACTGATTTTTCAGACAGACCAAGATTTGATATTGTTATGAAAAAAGTTACAGTAGATACTTTTGGTGAGGAATATCCTGAGCCTGATAAAATTGAAGTAGAATTCTAGTGCTGTAGAAAGAATACGGTAAAGGGGCATGTTAGATGAATTGCTTTGAAGCGCAAAGCCTTATAACCAAATATCTTAATAATGAGTTAAGTGATGAAAAATTAAAAGAGTTTCTTGATCATATTAATATCTGTGAGAATTGCAGCGAGGAGCTTGAGATTTACTATACGGTTATAACCGGATTCAAACAGCTTGATGCAGATGTGGAACTTACGGACAATTTCTCACTTGCGCTAAAAAAGAAATTGGCGCAGTCTAGGCTTTCGCTTACAAGAAGAGTCAAGAGAAGACACAGAAGACTTGTGTATCTGACAGTTGTTGTTGGTGTTCTTACCCCTATATTTCTGGGAATTGAATCGAGTCAGGTTAGTGATAAGACGCAGATAGTGTATACTGACGTGGAAGAAAGCAATTATGAACTTAAGTATAATTTCGACTACGGTTTTAATCAGCTTGACGAATATATCAGGGAGAATGAAGAAGAAGTAAGAAGTTATGTGACCGCTAGCGACGGTTTGGAGGAAGACGATGGCAAAGATAGTATTGATTGATGGTAACAG
This sequence comes from uncultured Lachnospiraceae bacterium, assembly GCA_902766825.1. Classification (GTDB taxonomy): domain Bacteria; phylum Bacillota; class Clostridia; order Lachnospirales; family Lachnospiraceae; genus CACXFB01. Next base: position 9,824 of record CACXFB010000021.1, on the reverse strand, counting down.
TATATTAAACAGAGCATTTTACGGTATTCCCGACCTTACTAACTCTAAGGGAATGCACACTAACGCTGTGTATGGTTTTTTAAATATAATGTTTAAGATTTTAGATGAGGAGACACCTGATTATCTGGTAGTTGCATTTGATGTTAAACATCCTACTTTCAGACACGAGATGTACAGTGAGTACAAGGGAACAAGAAAACCTATGCCTGAAAATCTCGTAGAACAGCTGCCGCTTATCCGTAAGGTTTTAGGCAGCATGAATATCTGTATAGTTGAAAGACCGGGATATGAAGCTGATGATATACTGGGTACACTTGCCATTATGGGAGAAAAGGAAGATAACGAAGTATCACTTATCTCAGGTGACAGGGATCTTTTGCAGATTGCCACGGATAAGATTAAGATACGAATTCCTAAGACAATAAAAGGTAAGACGGTTATTGAAGATTATAATACTAACGATGTCATTGAAAAATACGGTGTGACACCAAAACAGATTATAGATCTTAAAGGACTTATGGGAGACGCATCGGATAATATTCCGGGAGTTTACGGAATAGGAGAAAAGACAGCCGTTAAGATTTTGAAAGAATATCCAAGTGTCGAACTTGCCGTTGAAAATGCTGATAAAATCATGCCTAAAAAAGCTGCACAGTCTATAGCAGAGAATAAAGAGATTGCTCTTTTATCTAAAAAACTTGCAACAATTAAGACGGACTGCGAGCTTGAGATAAGTTACAAGGATGCACCTGTTAAAGATATGTTTAACGAAAAGTCAGTTGAGCTTTTTAGGGAACTTGAATTTAAGAGCATATTAGAGCGAGCAAGCGTTGATGTTAAGAGCAGCAATCCTGTTGACGGTATAATATCCGTTGAAGATTTTAACGGGGCATTAAGTACATTTGAAAAGATGGAAAAAGCATCAGATTGCGGTATAAGTATTGCTTCGTTTAATGATAAATGGATTGTAGCTGTGACATTTGATGAAGACTGTGTCCATGTAATGGAAACGGAAGGCTTTTTGACAGATGCATATATTGAAGGGCAGATTAATGAATATTTAAAAAAGGGTGGAGCTTTAAGTGTAAATGATTTGAAGCCATTCCTTAAAAATGTATATATAGACATAGACTATAAAACGTTTGACGTCGCAATAGCAGCATACCTTTTGAATCCTATTGCAGACTCATACAGTTATGACTATCTTGGGGTTAATTATCTTAATGTGTTCCTTCCATCCGAGAAAGAATTGTTTGGAAAGAATGCAAAGAAGATGGATGAAAGTGAAAAAAGAGATATTTATATAAAGATGTGCGCATATGACTCTTATGTAGCGTTCAGAACAAAACATTTTCTTGAAAAGAAGCTTGAAGAAGAGAATATGAGCAGTCTTTATTATGACATAGAGTTTCCGCTTATTTATACTCTTTATGATATGCAAAACAGAGGCATTAAGGTTGATGCAAATGCGCTTAAAGAGTATTCCAACATGCTTGCTGAGGGAATACAAAGACTTGAAGGCGAGATTTATGAACTTGCAGGAGAAGAATTTAATATTAATTCACCAAAGCAGCTTGGAGTAATTCTTTTTGAAAAGCTTAATCTGCCATTTGCAAAGAAGACAAAGACAGGATACTCTACGTCTGCTGACATAATGGAAAAGCTTATGTGTGAGCATCCTATCGTAGGAAAAGTACTTGAGTACAGACAGCTTACAAAGTTAAAGTCAACTTATGCGGACGGTCTTTCAGAATATATACAGGATGATAACAGAATTCATTCAACATTTAACCAGACAATAACAATGACGGGCCGTATAAGCAGTACGGAGCCGAACCTTCAGAATATTCCTATCAGATTCGAGCTTGGAAGACAGATAAGAAAGGTATTTATCCCACAGGATGATTACGTTTTCCTTGATGCCGATTATTCGCAGATTGAGCTTAGAATGTTAGCTCATTTATCAGAAGATGAGGCTTTAATCGAGGCGTATAACAGTGATGAGGATATCCATAAGATTACAGCATCAAAGGTGTTTAATACACCGCTTGATGAAGTAACACCGCTTCAAAGACGTAATGCCAAGGCGGTTAACTTTGGTATTGTATACGGAATAAGTTCATTTGGACTTGGACAGGACCTTGGAATAACAAGAGCGCAGGCTCAGGAATATATTAAGAGCTATTTTAAGACATATCCTAAGATAAAATCTTATCTTGACGGTCTTGTGGAATCTGCAAAGGAAAAAGGGTATTCTTTAACCATGTATGGAAGAAAAAGACCTATACCGGAGCTTTCTTCATCTAATTTCATGCAAAGACAGTTTGGAGAGAGAGTGGCGATGAATGCACCTATTCAGGGCAGCGCCGCTGATATAATAAAGATTGCAATGATAAGAGTAAATGACCGCTTAAAACAGATGGGACTTAAATCAAGGCTTTTATTACAGATACACGATGAGCTTTTGGTTGAAACACACAAAAGTGAAGTTGATACGGTTAAAGAGATTCTTGTAAATGAGATGAAGAACGTGGCGAAACTCAGAGTGAGTCTTGAAGTGGATGCAGGTATGGGCTGCAATTGGTACGAAGCACATTAACGGAGGACAATATATATGGTATTAGGGCTTACCGGTGGAGTGGGATCAGGAAAATCCACGGTTGCGGATATTCTTGAGAATGAATTTGATGCCGCACTTATTTTGTCGGATAATGTGGCAAAAGATATGATGAAAAAGGGAAATGAATCCTATGAAGTTGTAGTGGAACATTTTTCAAAAGATATACTTGATGAAGAAGGTAATATTGATAACAATAAGCTTTCAAAGATAGTATTTTGTGATGAAAATGAGCTTAACTGGCTTAACAATGCTACGCACCCGATTGTCATAAGACGCATTAAGGATATTATTGATGAATATATAAAAGAGGACAGGAAACTTATAGTTTTGGAGTCGGCTCTTCTAGCCAAATCAGGGTGTGATGATATATGCGATCATATCTGGTATGTCTGTACAGATGATGATGAAAGAATAATACGACTTGGCAATGACAGAGGATACAGTAAAGACAAGTCAAAAAGCATTTTTAACAACCAGGACAGCAATGAATATTACAGTGATACCTCCGATGAGATTATATATAATAACGCAGGTCTTATTGAGCTGAAAGAAAAGGTTCGTGATTCAATTATGCGCCTGAATGAAAAATATAACATCGGACTGTAGAATGTGAGGAAATGAAACTATGACGGATACAAGAGATAATAATTTGGTATTTGGTCTTGATATCGGTACTAGAAGTGTTGTGGGAACTGTAGGCTATAAGCTTAGCAAAAACAGTTTTGTTGTGGAAGCAATGTATTCAAAAGAGCATGACACACGAGCAATGCTTGACGGACAGATACATGATATTTACAAGGTTACTGATACTGTTATAGATGTAAAAAATCATCTTGAGCAGATGATAGGAAGCAAACTTGAAGAAGTATGTATTGCTGCGGCCGGACGTGTGCTTATTACACGTACGGTTGAATGTGAAATTGCATTTGAACAGGAACACATGGTATGTGATGAGGATGTATACTCTCTTGATTTAAAAGGTGTTGAGGAAGCATATATTTCTTTGCAGGATGAGATTAAAAGTGATGATATTAGATTTTACTGTGTCGGATACAGTGCGGTAGGTTACTATCTTAACGGATATCCGATAAGCAAGCTTGCAGGCCACAGAGCAATGAAGGTTGGAGTTAAGCTGCTTGCAACTTTCCTTCCGGAAGAGGTCATTGAAGGTTTGTACACATGTGTTGAAGGTGCAGGACTTAAAGTATGTAATCTTACACTTGAGCCTATCGCGGCAATTAATGTTGCAATTCCTGAGAAATTCAGACTGCTTAATCTTGCTCTTGTTGATGTCGGAGCAGGAACATCGGATATATGTATCACTAATGATGGAACCGTTACAGCGTACGGAATGATTCCATATGCAGGTGACGAGATTACAGAGGCCCTTGCAAGAAAGTATCTTATCGAGTTTAATGAGGCTGAAAGAATCAAGGTTGAGAGTACAAAAAAGAAGACGGTAGCTTTTACTGATGTTATGGGAATCAGAACAAAACTTGATTCAACTGTAATCTGGGATGATGTTAAAGAAGAATATGAAAAAATAACAGAAAATATCGCTAAGAAGATAATAGAACTTAACGGCAATAAGCCTGTAAGTGCTGTATTTGTAGTAGGTGGAGGCGGAAAATATCCGGGCTTTGTCGAGGCTCTTGCAAAGAATCTTAATCTTCCGCAAAGCAGGGCAGCGCTAAGAGGTGAAGAAGTGCTTACAAATGTGCTGTTCAAACAGGACAATATAAGAAAAGATTCAATGCTTGTAACACCAATAGGAATATGCCTTAATTACTATAACAACAAGAATACATTTGCAAATGTAAAAGTAAATAATTATAAAATTAAGATATTTGATAACAGCAATCTTACCGTAGCTGATGCGGCTTTAGCTATCGGAATAAAGAATACACAGCTTTTTGCGGCTTTGGGTAAAAATCTTGCATTTAAGCTTAATGGCAAGGAGCACGTAATACACGGAAGAGCCGGAGAGCCTGCGGTAATTAAGCTTAACGGTGAAGATTCTTCAATAATTGCTCCTATCAAAGATCACGATGAAGTAGAAATCATTGTTTCAACAAAAGGAGAGGCTGCATCGTGCACATTAGGTCAGCTTGCCGGAGAAAAAAGTGCCATTACTGTTAACGTTAACGGTACGGGACTAAGTATTCCGGTAAAGATGACGGTAAATGATGAAAAGGTATCTGAAAGCTATCACATTAATTCAGGCGATGAAGTAATAATTGAAGACCATATACAGTTAGCTGATTTAATAATGTATGCAGATCTTGACGAAAATGCGACATATATGCTTAACGATGAAATAATCACAAAAGCATCGGTTATACATGAAAATGATGATATTGTGATGAAAACTGAAGTTAAGACGGTAGACAATACCAAGAAAATAGTTGAAGAGATAAATGAGGATGATAATGAGCTAAGCACTCAGGATAAAATTCAGGATAAAACTTTTGAAAATGCAGCTGATATATCATCGATATTCATTACAGTGAATGATACTGTTGTGCAGCTGAAAGGTAAAAAGAAATATACTTTTGTTGATATTCTGGATTTTTATCCTTTTGATACAAGCAGATTGGGAGGAACAAAACTTATACAGACAGTTAACGGTGTTCCTGCTATGTTTACAACCCCTGTAAAAGAAGGGGATGATTGCAAGTTGTATTGGATTAATTGACAATGGAGAGTATTGGTATGGATGATGAATTACTTACCAGATTTAGAAATTTTTTCATATTCCAACATCGCTTTATTCTGGTTATTTATTTTGTGATAAACATATTGGTGTATTTTGTGTATAAAAATTCTCAAAGTGCGCAGTATATGCAACATCTTAACAGAGGACTTATTGTAACATCAGTGGCAATTATCCTGATTATGATTATCAATGGAAGAGGAATTTTGAAAAAAAGATTTCATTCTTGTGTTGCTAATATTTTGGCGCTTGGAATCATCTCAGCAAGAGCGATTGACTTTGATAACGCTTATCTGAAAATGATTATTACAATTATAATTCTCTTTATCATGATGGAATTCAGTATATTAAATGAATTTGATGATGATGACAGGGTACTTTTTCTGGTGGGAATAACCAGTGCATTTGCACTTTTATTTATTGGTTATATTTCTTTTGAGAAAACAAAATCAGTTGATATTTTGTATGGTATTGTTTATTTTATGTTGTTGTTGTTGATGATGAATGTTTTCATGAAATCCCACAGCGTTATAATATCCTTTTATGAACAGATAGTTTTTTCAAAAGGAAGACTGCTTGAAGATGTAAACAGTGCTAACGACCGCCTTGTGGAAAATCAGGCAAGAATCAACAGAGCCAATGAGCTTCTTGGAACACAAAAGATTAAGCTTGAGGCTGCGTACAATAGAATCAATCAGATTAATTCTGAGATGATGACGATGAATAATATCATCAGTTCAATTAACAAAATCAAAAACATAAATGAGCTTATGGATATGATAATTACGTCCTTGACAAGCGAGATAAAAATGGATTTATGTGGTTTTGTTATTGAAAAAGATGCTGTTAACAACAATGATGTTATTGTCAAATTGAAGACCGGATACAGTCAGGAATTTTGTGAGAGTTTTGAAAGATTTATGATTGATGGAACGAAGGACTCTACTGAAACAGAAGATGAAATAATTGTAGATAATCAGGTGAATGCAGCATCTTATGCCGGGCTTAAAACTAGTCTTATAGGTTCGATGCTTATTATCCCTCTTAAACAGAATAATAAAATTATCGGAAGGATGTATGTCGGTAATTCAAAATATAACTGCTTTACGGAAGATATATCTTTCTACAGTTCAATAGTTGCACAGTTCCTTATTGGAATCAATAACATACAGATGATAGGAAGACTTGAAGACCTTGCAATTAAAGACGGACTTACGGGAATATTTAACCGTCGATATCTCAATATTATGGCAGGAGAATGGATTAGCGAGACTGATACTGATGAAGGAAAAAACACACGTCTTACTTCTGTTTTGTTTGATATTGACAGATTTAAGAGTGTAAACGATAATTACGGTCATATGTTTGGTGATGTGGTAATCAAAGGAATTGCAGATATTATAAATGAATCCATATCAGGCATGGATGATATTCTTTTTGCCAGATATGGAGGAGAAGAGTTCGTAATTTTGTTTAAAAACAAAGACTTTAATGAGGTATGCGAACTGGTTGAACAGCTGCATCAAAAGATTAAGAGCCGACGATTCAGACATAATTCGAAGGATATATATATTGATGTCAGTATCGGTATTTCATCGTATCCTGATACATGTAAGATTGCACAGAACGTGTTAAACCGTTCTGACTGGGCAATGTATTATTCAAAGAAGACGGGAAGAGGAAAGATTACTATTGACAATCCTGAGGTGGATAAATATATTAAATAAGTATTTTACAAAATATTTGATGGAAAAATTAAAGGTTGATAGACTATGAAACTAATGAGTATTGCCAGTTCAAGCAGCGGAAATTGTATTTATGTGGCTAGTGACAATACCGCCGTGCTGATTGATGCAGGCATAAGCAAGAAAAAAGTTTTGGAAGGAATGTCAAAAAGAGGCCTTTCAATGGAAGATGTTAAAGCAGTTTTTGTGACGCACGAACATTCCGATCATATTAAAGGACTTGGTGTGCTGGCAAGAACATATAAACTCCCTATATATACAACATATATGACTGCAAAAGCAGTTATGAAAAGCTCTGCGGTGGGAAAGATAGATGAATCGTTATTTAATATAATCGAACCTGACAATGAAGTTGTTGTAGGAGATATCACGGCTCATGCGTTTTCGATGGCACATGATGCTGCAAATCCGGTTTCGTTTTATATGACGGACGGTAAAAGTAAAGTCAGCGTGACAACGGATATCGGACATTATGATGATTATATAGTGGATAATCTCAAAGATTCATCCATCATTTTGTTAGAAGCAAACCATGATGTTAAAATGTTAGAAGTAGGACCGTACACTTACTCACTTAAACAAAGAATATTAAGTGATTACGGACATCTGTCAAATGAAAACTGCGGTAAACTTTTATGTGAAGTAATGTCAGATAAGCTAAAGCATATTCTACTTGGACATCTAAGTCAGGAGAACAATTATCCGGCGCTTGCATACGAAACTGTTGCAGGAATATTAAATGAAAATAACGCTGAAATTCTGCAAAAAGTAAGTCTTACAGTTGCAACAAGAGACTTGCCGTCACAAATTTTTATTGCATAATACCTGTAAGTTGTGGTATTACTTATAGGTAGCATATATAGACCTTGGAGGAAAAAAGACATGAAAAAAACAATAGTCACGGTAGTAGGAAAAGATACAATTGGAATAATTGCAAAAGTTTGCACATATTTATCTAACAATAGAATTAATGTTCTTGATATTTCTCAGACCATAGTTCAGGAATATTTTAATATGATGATGATTGTGGATACTACACAGGCATCTAAGGATTTTGACACAATCTCTAATGATTTAGAGCAGATAGGTGAAGAGATTGGTGTAACCATCAAGGCTCAAAGAGAAGAGATTTTTAATAAAATGCACAGAATAGAAGCATAATGTATTGTTATGCCAAATAAGCGGAAACGAGGAATATCATGCCAAATATTTATGAAGTAATTGAAACAAATAAGATGATTGAGCAGGAGAACCTTGACGTAAGAACAATTACTCTTGGTATAAGTCTGCTTGATTGTATTGACAGTGATTTAAAGAAGTTAAATGAGAACATTTATAACAAGATAACAACAGTAGCTGCTAATCTTGTCGAGACAGGTAAAGAGATTGAAAGAGAATTTGCAATTCCTGTAGTTAACAAGAGAATATCTGTTACTCCTATTGCACTTATTGGTGGTGCAGCCTGCAAGACAAGTGAAGATTTTGTAACAATCGCAAAGACTTTGGATGAAGCTGCAATTAAGACAGGAGTCAATTTTATCGGAGGTTATTCTGCACTTGTATCAAAAGGAATGACAAAAGCAGATGAGCTTCTTATCCGTTCGATTCCACAGGCACTTGCTTCTACTCAGAGAGTGTGCAGTTCTATTAATGTAGGCTCAACTAAGACAGGTATCAACATGGATGCTGTTAAGCTCCTTGGTGAAATCGTTCTTGAGACAGCCGAGTATACAAAAGAACAGGATTCTCTTGGTTGTGCAAAGCTTGTTGTGTTCTGTAATGCACCTGATGATAATCCATTTATGGCAGGAGCATTCCATGGTGTTACGGAAGCAGACGCAATTATCAATGTCGGAGTCAGCGGACCTGGTGTTGTTAAGAAAGCACTTGAGCAGGTTAGAGGCAAAGACTTTGGTACATTATGCGAAAAGATTAAGAATACAGCATTTAAGGTAACCCGTGTAGGTCAGCTTGTAGCTCTTGAAGCTTCAAAGAGACTTGGAGTACCTTTTGGAATTATAGATTTATCACTTGCACCAACTCCTGCAATAGGTGATTCGGTTGCAGATATCCTTGAAGAGATTGGTCTTGAGCATGCAGGTGCACCTGGAACAACAGCTGCCCTTGCATTACTTAACGATCAGGTTAAAAAAGGTGGAATTATGGCATCTTCATATGTTGGTGGTCTTTCAGGAGCATTTATACCTGTAAGTGAAGATCAGGGAATGATAGATGCGGTTACAGCAGGTGCGCTTACACTTGAAAAGCTTGAGGCAATGACATGTGTATGTTCAGTAGGTCTTGATATGATTGCAATTCCAGGAGACACAAAGGCTACAACAATCTCAGGTATTATTGCAGACGAGATGGCTATCGGTATGATTAATCAGAAGACTACAGCTGTAAGACTTATACCTGTTATCGGTAAGAAGGTTGGAGACAATGTTGAATTTGGTGGATTATTAGGTCATGCACCTGTAATGCCTGTTAACAACTTCTCTTGTGATGCATTCGTTAACAGAGGTGGTAGAATTCCTGCACCTGTACATAGTTTCAAGAATTAATATTTTGGATTGTAACTTATAGAGAATGATTTGAGGTTAATTATGACTGATTATTTGGAGCTGATGAATAAAGAAGGCACTTTCGCTTATTACTTTAAGAAAATAAGCGAGGTGCCGCGTGGTTCATATAACAACAGGGAGATAAGTGATAAGCTTGTGGAGTTTGCAAAAAAGAGGGGACT
>CACXFB010000020.1 GCA_902766825.1 uncultured Lachnospiraceae bacterium | reverse complement strand
GCAGTGAAGTGTGGAGCTGAGTGTGCCATAGGGTTTAGTGGTACTATTGTTTGTGAATCTGCTAATGATTGGACAAAGAAGTTTTTTGAGTTGTTGGGTGATGGGATGACTGTGAGTCAAGCGAGAAGTACTATGTACTCAGAGACTGAGTCAAATGGCATTACGCCTGAAATTGTTGAAATAAATCGTAAATCAAAAGTGTTTGGTAGCAGTGGAATTAAGTTAGATTTTTAGAGGAGGTATTGAAAATGAACAAAGAGATTAAAATTTTATCAATTATATTATGTGTAATTGTGTTTTCGTGTGCCTGTGGAAAAAGCGAAAAACTTACTGCTAACTTAGGTCCGGCATCTGATGGTACAGATAGTAACATAGGTGGCTCTATTTATGAGAGCGATGATGCTTGGTCAAAAACAGAAAACAGATTAGAAAAAGGCGACAGCGATATAAAAAAGATGATAGAATTAGAGATATTAGGAAAAAAGTACGAACTTATATATGATAAAAGTGTGTGGAATATTGGTGTAGGATGGACAGACACTTTTAAAACAGAAAAAAAAGATGTTACAGTTTCCTTAAACTCAGATACTGGTGAGTTGTTTTCAGTAATGATTGATAAATATATTTTCACAAACGAAGATAATTATGTTCCGTCAAAAGAAAATGGAACTACTATTAAGACAGAAGAGGAATTTGAGAAATTAGCAAAAAAATATCTGCAAGAAATATTTGGAGATGTTGATTATGATAAGTATATAATAACAAGAAATTTCGCTGTTGAGGAAAGAGATTATGGAGCATATAAAATGAGAGATGCTGCGGAATATAATTTAGATTTGTTTTTAAATGAAATTAGAACGGGAGAACATATAGGAGTCGAAATGAACGAATATGGTGACTTTGTGGCATGTAGCAGGAAGAATATAGGTGCATATGACGACCTAGATGTGGATTATCTAATTGATACAGGACTATTAACTGATAAAGCTTGTGAAGTGGCAGGAGAGACAATCAAAAAAAAGTATAAGGAGTATGGAAAAGAAGTAAAGCAGGTAACATATGATACGGAACAAGACATTTTCTGTCTTGATGAAGAAGGACAACCAATAAGGATTGTGTATTGTCATATAACATTAGAAAATGGCGATAAGGATTCAAGAAGAGTAGTGGTTGGAATTGAAGAGTAATGTAACACATTATTAACAAATGATTAATATTAGCAATATTTACATTAAATACCCCTTATGATATAATTTTAAATACGTTTTGCAAAATGCAAACAAATGAAAATATTTAAAAGGTGGTATTATAATAATGAGTACAGAAAAGAAAAAAGGAATATTACGTCCGTTTTTTATGGTGTTGTCAGTAATTTTGGGTTTGATATGTATTACATATGGTTTGCATGTTAAAGCGCAAAATTATGGAACAGCATTTTTCGTAATATGGATTTTGCTTGGATTAATAGGTTTTGGATTATGTGTGGCAATTTATTTTAGATTGTGGAGTAAGCTTCCAAAGTGGATTAAGATACCTTTTTGTGCGATATTAATTATTGGAGTTGGAATATTTGTATGGGTAGAAGCACTGATTTACAGTCAGGTTGATGCAGAAGGTGAAAAAGATCTGGATTACATAATTGTACTTGGAGCACTTGTGTATGAGGATGGACCAAGCTCAATATTATCTGCACGTCTCAATGCAGCTATTAGATATATGGATGATAATCCTGATACAAAGTGTATTGTATCAGGTGGACAAGGAGACAATGAGCCTTTTTCAGAAGCAGAAGGAATGAAGAGATATCTTGTCAGTAAAGGAATTGACGAGTCTAGAATTATAATGGAAGATCAGTCAATTAACACAGTTCAAAATATTGTTAACAGTAAAGAACTGATGGAATCAGAAGATGCAAAAGTAGGTATAGTAACAAGTAATTTCCATGTGTACAGAGCAGTTAAGATAGCTAAGAAACAAGGAATAGAAGATGCATGCGGAATAGCAGGTTATGTAGTACCAGAATTTATGCCAACTAATATGTTCAGGGAATTTTTCGGAGTCGTAAAGGACACCCTCGCCGGAAACATGTGATAAATGTTACTATTCACACCATAAAAGCCCCCAAGTAAAAATTTCGATGTGCTTGCACGAGAGAAATTTTACTTGGGGGCTTTTAATTCCTGCGAAGCAGGAATATAACAACATGAAATAAAGCGAAGTGCGAAGCACGAGGTTTATGAATGCTGTTATATGGTGTGAATAGTAAGTAGAAAAGCGAAGCAGGAATATAACAACATGAAATG
>CACXFB010000019.1 GCA_902766825.1 uncultured Lachnospiraceae bacterium | reverse complement strand
TGCAAAGTTTTTTATTGTTACCCTGCTTACGGTAGGACTTATTATGACACTTAACTGTTCTATTCTATATAACTGCAGCAAGCTTAAAGTTTCTTCTCATGCAAAGGAGCAGTATGATGCTAAGGATATAACCAGGCTTCGTGATTATATTGTGGAAAAATGTCTTGAATACCATGATATAATTGAACGTGATGCAAAAGGAAATGCGTTGTACACGGATGACGTTAATAAAAAGATTGCTGATTCGCTAAGGTCTTTGTCGGATGAATATGAGAGGCTTGACGGTTATTATCCTCATGCTAAGAAGATGATGGGCTCATTTTTTATGTATCAGGCAGGAATGAGCGGTGTGTATTTTCCATTCAGTATGGAGGCTAATTATAATGGTTATCTTTCGGCAACGAGTCTGCCATTTACTATAGCTCATGAGCTGTCACATCTTAAAGGTTTTATTTATGAGAATGAGGCAAATTATATTGCCTACAGGGCATGTATTAGATGTGATGATCCGCTTATTGCCTACAGCGGTTATCTTGGTGTGCTCGGATATGTAGATGATGATTTTCTTGAAACTGTTGGCAGTGATGAGTATGCCAATCATGTTCAGATTACGGATGATGTGCGGAATGATTATCGGGCGTATACTGATGAAGTTTTTGAAGAACTGATTGAAAAAGATGATAATTCTGTGGTAACATCAGAGACTGTGAGCGAAATAAGTGATGATATAGAAGATACATACATGACTTATTATGATGCAACGCCTAATTACAATGAGGTTACAAAGCTTTTGCTTGATTACTATACGGATAATCCACTGCAATGATGTATTCTGGTTATTCGCACTGAAACGGAGTTTTATTATGGATAGTGTCGTACCGGACAAGAAAAGAAAATCAAATGAAATAGATATGCTTAACGGCTCTCTGCCAAAGGGAATACTATTGTTTTCGCTTCCTTTGGCCGCAAGCAGCATACTTCAGCAGTTATTTAATTCGGCGGATGTTGCCGTTGTGGGAAGATTTGCGGGAAAAATGGCACTCGCTGCAGTAGGAAGCAACGCAACAGTGACAGCATTATTTGTAAATGTATTTGTCGGCCTTTCTGTTGGCGTTAATGTTACGATTGCAAAATTAATAGGTCAGCAGAAAAAGTCAAAGGTTCCTGATGCGGTTCATACCGCGATGACATTTGCCCTGTTATGCGGAATAATTCTTCTTATAGTGGGACAGATAATTGCAAGACCTTTGCTTGTTGCCATTGATACGCCAAAGAATGTGCTAAATCAGGCGGTAGTATATCTTAGAATATATTTTATCGGAATGCCGTTTATCATAATATATAATTTTGGTTCCGCGGTACTGCGAAGTGTCGGTGATACGAAACGCCCTCTTTACTGCCTAACCGTAAGCGGTGTTGTAAATGTAATATTGAATCTTTTATTTGTTATAGAGTTTAAGATGGGAGTTGCCGGAGTTGCACTTGCAACCACGATTGCAAATCTCATTAGTGCAACGATGGTTGTAATTATTCTGAGCAAAGAAGACAGTATTATCAATTTTGATATTAAGAAAACCGGAATAAAAGGAAGTTCCCTTGCATCCATTCTTGTAGTAGGGGCACCGTCGGCTTTGCAGGTGGCAGTATTTTCATTGTCAAATGTACTTATCCAGACCGGTATTAACAGTTTCGGTGAAGATGGTGTCGGTGGCTCGTCAACAGCACTTAATTTTGAATACTTTACGTTCTTTGTAATCAGTGCATTCAGTCAGGCAGCGGTAACATTTACAAGCCAGAATTTTGGCGCAGGAAAATACGACAGATGCCGCAAAGTGTGCAGAATCTGCATGCTTGAGGGAATGCTTCTTACAATTATGATGAGTACGACGTTTATAATGTTTGGGGACTTTTTTGTGCGTCTGTACACGCTTGATGAGGCGGTTATAGCTTACGCACTTATAAGAATGACACACGTTATGGCGATTGAATTTATGACAGGTTCATATGAAATAAGCGGAGCCTCGCTAAGAGGACTCGGACATTCGCTTTTGCCGGCCCTTCTTACTGTGCTTGGCTCCGTTGTGTTTAGAATAATATGGCTCTACACTGTGTTTGCAAAACATCACAGCTTTGGAATGCTTATGACAGTGTATCCGGTATCATGGGTTTTAACCGGAACAATGGTACTCACTGCATATTTTATTATCAGCAGAAAAGTGTATGCTAATTAGAATCAGTATTGCTTTCTTTGATAATGTATATTGGTCTTTTCTTGGTCTCAAGATAAATCTTTGAAAGATACTGGCCAAGTATTCCTATACACAGAAGCTGGATGCCGCTTAGCATAAGAATAAGACATGCAAGTGACGGCCATCCGGTTGTAGGATCGCCGAATATAAGTGTCTTGACAATGATGAAAATGATAAGGATTATCGCCATTATAAAGCAGATAAGCCCAAGTATCGAAGCAAGCACGAGCGGAGCGGTGGAAAATGCCATTATTCCGTCTAACGCATAGATTGTAAGGGAGGCAAAGCTCCATTTGGTCTCACCTGCGGCACGCTCTATGTTCTCGTATTCAAGCCATTTTCTCTTAAATCCTACCCAGCCAAAAATTCCTTTTGAGAAACGGTTGTATTCGCCCAAGGAAAGAATTGCGTTGACAACGCTTCTTTTCATCATCTGAAAATCTCTGGCACCATCCACAATCTCGGTATCAGACATACGGTTAATTATCTTATAAAACAATCTTGCAAAAAGTGAACGGATAGGAGGTTCACCTTTTCTTGTCACACGTCTTGAACCGACGCAGTCATAATCCTCATTTATAAGAATGTTATACATATCAGGAATCAGCGCAGGCGGATCCTGCAAATCAGCATCCATAATAACAACATAGTCACCGTGGGAATTGGACAGACCTGCAAGCATTCCGGCTTCCTTACCGAAATTCCTTGAAAATGAAACATACTTTACTCTCTGGTCGCCTTCTGCAAGCTTTTTGATGTCAGATAAAGTAGAATCAGACGAGCCGTCATCCACGAACAGAAATTCAAAATCAACACTATTCATATTGGCGGCGATTTTTGTTATTTCACTATAAAATTTATCAAGCACCTTGGATTCGTTATAACAGGGTATAACGCAGGTGATAAGATCTTTTTTCACGATATAATTATTTCCTCCAAAGTTATTTCAATGATAGTTATAACATATAAACTGAGGGTTGTGAAGTTATATTTACTTATGTAGGTTTGCTAAAACTAACTTGTGGTGCTATAATCTTTTAGTGTAAATTTGGATTGTTAAAAGGAGTGATTACATTATGAACAAGTTATTTTCAAAAAAGAATCTTATAATTGCAGCTATGTGCATGTCCGTTATGTGGATGGTTCCCGGATGCGGTTCTAAAGACAATACATCGGATAACGGTAATGCAGATAGTAAGAAAGAATCAGTTCAGACACAGGAAAATGCTGATGAGAACGTTACAATTAAGGTTGGAGGTCTTCTTGGACCTACATCAATGGGGCTTGTAAAGCTGATGGAAGATTCGGCAAATGGCGAATGTGCCAACACATATGAGTTTGCCGATATGGCAACAGATCCTTCGGCATTTGTTGCACCGCTTGCAAAAGGTGAGATTGATATAGCAGCACTTCCGTCAAATCTTGCATCTGTAATATATAACAACACAGATGGTAAAGTTCAGGTAATTGCGGTTAATACACTTTGTGTTCTTGACATTGTTGAACGTGGTGAGAGCATTTCTTCGGTTGCCGACCTTAAAGACAAGACAATATATGCAACAGGTCAGGGAGCAACTCCTGAGTACACGCTTAGATATATCCTTGGTGAAAATGATGTTGATCCTGATAAGGATGTTACGATAAAATGGTGCGCAGATACAACAGAGGCACTTTCATATGTAACTAATGATGAAAATGCAATTGCAATGCTTCCACAGCCATTTGTTACTGTAGCAATGAGTAAGGTGGAGGGATTAAGAATAGCACTTGATCTTAATGAAGAATGGAATAAGGTTAACAGCGATTGTTCTCAGGTTACAGGAGTTCTTGTTGTAAGAAAAGAATTTGCAGAAAAATATCCTGCTAATCTTGCAAAATTTATGGAAGAGTACGAAGCATCGGTAAAATATCTTGATGAAAAGCCTGAGGAGGGAGCGGGATTAATTGAAAAATACGGTATTGTAGGAGCAGCAGTTGCCACTAAAGCACTTAATTACTGTCACATAGTATGTCTTACCGGTAATGATATGAAAAATGCTCTGTCTGGATTTTTAAATGTGTTATATGAAGCAAATCCTCAGTCAGTCGGAGGAACACTCCCGGGTGATGACTTTTACTATATAGGAGACTAGGAAGCTGTATGTCATTAGAGAAAAAAAACAACCATACAATAACAAAGAATGCTGTTTTTGCCATTACCGGTAGAGTTATATCGGTTTTGGCAGCTCTTTTGGCATGGCAGTTTTTAGCTACATATATTCATCAAAAGATTCTTCTTGTTACGCCTGTTGATGTGATTAAAAGGCTTACAACCATACATGAGGTTCCTGACTTTATGAGGCTTGTGTGGTTTAGCGCATCCCACATCATGGGCGGTTTTTTTATTGGTCTTGCGCTCGGAATAATTCTGGCTGTCGTTTCGTATTGTTTTCACTGGGTGGAGGTAATGCTGTGGCCGTGGATGGCCATGATTAAATCAGTGCCGGTTGCATCGTTTGTTGTGATATGCATTATATGGCTTAAATCGGACAATCTGTCGGTTTTTATATCATTTCTGATAGTTGTACCGGTTATATATAAAAATGTTCTTATGGGGCTTAAAAACAAGGATGACAAGATGGAGGAAGCTGCAAGAGTATTTAAGGTATCGCTTCTAAAGAAAATCAGATATGTCTATGTTCCTGCGGTTGCACCGTTTCTTATATCTGCATGCGAAATAAGTGCGGGGATGGCGTGGAAAGCAGGTGTGGCGGCAGAGATTATCGGAACGCCGGCCGGCTCTGTGGGACATATGATCTATCTGTCTAAGATGTATCTTGATACGGATGATTTACTTGCATGGACGGTTATAATAGTACTGCTTAGCGTGATATTTGAAAAACTTGTTGTGGCTGTGGCAAAATGTATTTTAGAAAGCAACTAGGAAGGCGTGTCATGATACGAATTGATATAAAAAACATTTCAAAAAAATATGATGAAAAATCGGTCTTTGATAATCTGTGTGAGAGCTTTGAAGCCGGAAAAGTAAACGTCTATATGGGACCGTCCGGTTGTGGTAAGACTACGCTGCTTAATATTATTGCAGGTTTATCCGGTGCACATGACGGCAGGGTGGTTTTTACTGATGAGATATCAGGCAAAGAAAAAACAAGAAAAGACATTAAGTTTTCAATGATTTTTCAGGAGTACAGACTTTGTGAGAATATGACGACACTGTCAAATGTGATGTTTGCATGTAAGAGAAAGCAAAAGTCACATGCGATGGAATTGTTAGAGGAACTGGGACTTAAAGAATGTGCTTATGAACCGGCAGGAAGTCTTAGCGGCGGAATGAAAGCGCGAGTTGCGATTGCAAGGGCTCTTATAGCAGACTATGATGTGATGCTTGCCGATGAACCGTTTACGGGGCTTGATGATACTACAAAAAGAAGTGTTATGGAATGTTTTAAGAAGATGACAAAAGATAAGACTGTTATCCTGGTTACACACAGTGAAGATGAGAAAGGATTTTTTGATGGAGAAGATAAGTAAGCTTTTTAGACAATATAAAGAGATTATTCTGTACCTCTTTTTTGGCGGTTGTACCACTCTGGTGAGCATAGTTGTGTTCTGGTATTTTAGCTGTGTGCTTGATTTAAATGAACATCCTTCAAATATAATTTCATGGATTATAGCAGTAATGTTTGCGTTTCTTACGAATCGTATATGGGTTTTTAATTCCCCTACAAAAACAATCAAAGAGTTTATAAAGCAGATGTTGTCATTTTATGCGGGAAGACTTTTTACGCTGCTTTTAGAGGAAATAATACTGCTCGTGTTTGTAACTGTCATGAATCTTAATGAGATGGCAGTTAAGATACTTGCTCAGTTTGTTGTAATAATTCTTAACTATGTTATTAGCAGACTTTTCATTTTCGGGAAAAAAGATGAGGATGAGAATAAAAAAAATGATGGAAAATAAATTCCATCATTTTTTCTTTTCTATATATTCTTCCTGCAAATATCATTCAGTACGCAACGGTCACAATACGGTGTGGTTCGTGCTGTGCAGACTGCACGACCGTGGTCAACAAATCTGTGACAAAGGTCGTTGCTTTCTTCAGGAGGGATAATCTTTAATAAGGCCATCTCAACTTTTTTGGGTTCCTTTATATTATCCACCAGTCCGATTCTGTTACTAAGACGTATGCAGTGCGTATCAGTTACGATAGCGGGCTTTTTATATATATCTCCCATTATGAGATTTGCACTTTTTCGTCCGACCCCGGGAAGCTTTAAAAGTTCTTCCATACTGTCGGGAACCTGACAGTTATATGTATCACGAAGCATTTTCATGCATGCGCTTATGTCCCTTGCCTTGCTGCGACCGAGTCCGCACGGCTTGACAATTGATTCGATATCTTCGACATCGGCATCTGCAAGCTCATTTATGCCGGGATATTTTTCGTACAGATTAGGCACGATTTCATTAACCCTGGCATCCGTACACTGGGCAGCCAGTCTTACGCTTACAAGCAGTTTCCATGCGTCATCGTAATCAAGAGTGCAGGTGGTTGCGGGATATTCATTTTTCAGTCGGTCGATTACTGCAAGTGCAAGATCTTTTTTTCTCATACTAACCTCTTTATTTGCTGCAAAGCTGTGCAACTTTTCCTACAGAGTAGCTGTTGCCTGTGTTACAGATATTCATAACAAAGAGAATGTCTGATACATTGTTAGCTTCTGCAAATTCAGGAATGTTACCGCTCCAGTATCTGAAATCAATCTCGTAAACTGTGTGGTAGTGATCAACAAGGAAAGGAACAAATGCATTACCAAATGAATCCTTTACAACTATACATGCGCTGTTATCTGTAATATCATTGTTTGTCAATGTGGTGATTGAGTTGTCTCCGGCAGCAAATGCAGAGTACTTAACACCTGACTTGTAATTAGTAACATCATTTATAATTGGCCAGTCATATTCTGTTCCGTCTGATGCAACAACGTGCATTTTTGTTGAGCTTGCATTAGGAAGGTATGCTGTAATTGTATCAGGATTATCTGAAAGGGCAGAATCACCTGTATCGCTAACATATGAACCTTTGAAATTATCAAATACTTTCTGCTCATATGAATCTAAAGCTTCGGCTTCGATACCTTTTGCTTTACAGAAATCTGTGTATGCGTAGTATGCACCGAGTGCTGTCCAGTGATGATCGGTCCTAAAGAAAAGGTATTCTGATCTGTGCTGCATAAGCGTCTCGTACATGTTGATTTTCTTTACATTGTCAGAGAGCATAGCATTAATTTTCTCGACACCTTCGTTCTGGTCTGAAAATGAGTTGAATTCCTCGGCAAGATTGTCAGGGAGGGTAATTGCACTTGCAAGAACTACAGGCATGCTGTATACGTTGGCTTTACCTGACATTGTTTCAGCAAGACAGTTAAGGGCATCTGCATATTTTTTTGAAGGGTCTTCAAGGTAACTGTAGAATGAGAATCCTGTGTCACCTATTACTGTTACGGCACCGTATTTTTTAATTTCACCGTCTGATTCAATCTTTGCATATTCCTTTGCAGCACCGGGATCGTCGCTTGTTTCAGGATTAGCTGTTGCATCCGTTGGATTTTCTGTCGGTTCTTTTGATTCTTCCTGTGCCGGTTCTTTTGTTTCTTTATCTTTGGTATCTTTTGAATCGGCATTGCCTGAATCACCGTTAGTAGTTGCTGCAGGTGTTGTCTTTCCTGAAAGAACATCATCGATGAGTGATTTTGCATCATCAGGTGTGTCACATACACACATAACAACATATACTGAAGAACACTTTGTTACGGCATTGTCAATTCTGTCTGCATCCTCAGGTGAGTATGCGGCAAAAGTTGCACGCTGGTCTGAAAGGAAAGTTTCAACATGCTTTTCAATATCAGAAGCTGTATTTTCATCAGGTGCTTTAAAAACAGCAACCTCCTCACAAGTAACATTGTTGGTGTACATAACAGCATCCGTATTGTTATCAATATCAAAGTAGCCTGATATAAAATCATAGTCAACTTTTTCGAGCTTTGTGGAAAAAGTTATATCATTTGCAAGCATTGCTGCAAAATCCTGAATATTAATATCAGTTACCTTAGCTTCATTTTCTGTTGTTGTGTTATTGCCATTGTCGTTTTTTGAAAGACTGCATCCGGTAAAAGTAATCATTCCGGTCAGTGCAAAAGTAATTATTACTCCCGTGTGTTTACTTGAAAATAATCTCATTTTCTTTTATCTCCATTCGATTGATAGTTTTTGTTTATGGATTAAATCCTCTATTATATTTATATCCTTTTTTTTGATTTTGCAATACAAAATAAGAAAATTTAATAAATCGTAATATTTAGTGCGAAAATATGAAAATTTGATGAACAGATAATGAAATAATTGTTGTTGAAATCGATTATAAATAAATATATACTTAATGAAGTGTGTAATAAAACGGTTTATAAAAGTTTGAAAGAGGTATGTTATGGGAAAATATTTTGGAACCGATGGTTTTAGAGGGGAAGCAAATGTTGTTTTGACGGTTGAGCATGCGTATAAAGTAGGAAGGTTTATCGGATATTACTATGGAAAGGATCATAAGGCACAGGTAGTAATAGGTAAGGATACAAGACGTTCAAGTTATATGTTTGAATATGCTCTTGTAGCAGGTCTTACAGCTTCAGGTGCAGATGTAAGTCTTCTTCATGTAACTACGACACCTAGTGTTGCATATGTTGTAAAGTCAGAGGATTATGATTGTGGAATTATGATTTCTGCAAGCCACAATCCATTCTATGATAACGGAATAAAGATAATCAACGGTAACGGCTGCAAGCTTGAGGCAGAGGTTGAAGAAAAGATTGAAGAATATATCGATGCCAGGGAAGATACAATTCCTCTTGCAACCAAGGAGAACATCGGAAGGGCAACAGACCATGCGGTTGGCCGTCACAGATATATAGGTTATCTTATGTCACTTGCAAAACGTTCTTTCAAGAATATGAGAATAGGACTTGATCTTGCCAACGGTTCGGCAACAGCTGTGGCAAAAGGTGTGTTTGATGCACTTGGTGCCAAGACTTATGTTATTGCAAATGAGCCTGATGGTACCAACATCAACAACGGATGCGGATCAACTCATATTGAAAAACTTCAGGCATTTGTAGTTGAAAAAGGTCTTGATGTGGGATTTGCCTACGATGGAGACGCAGACAGATGTTTTGCTGTTGATAACGAAGGTAATCTTGTGGATGGAGATAAGATTCTTTACATATGCGGTAAGTATATGAAAGAACACGGCGAGCTTAAAGGCAACAAAGTTGTTACAACAGTAATGTCCAATATTGGTCTTTATAAGGCATTTGACAAGGTCGGCATTGAATATGAAAAGACCGCGGTAGGTGATAAATACGTTAATGAGTGCATGGTGGAGAATGGTTACAGTCTTGGTGGAGAACAGTCAGGACATATCATTTTCAGTAAATATGCCACAACAGGAGACGGAATCCTTACATCTCTTATGATTATGGAAGTGATCCTTGAGAGCAAGATGACTCTTGCAGAGGTTACAAAGGATATTAAGATTTATCCTCAGCTTCTTGTTAATGTAAAAGTTTCTGATAAGGAAGCAGCCATGAACAATGAAAAAGTACTTAAGGCAATTGCCGATAAAGAGGCTTCACTTGAGGGTGAAGGACGAATTCTTGTCCGTCCAAGCGGTACGGAACCGGTAATAAGAGTTATGGCAGAAGCACCTGATGATGAAACATGTAAAAAGGTTGTAGATGAAATTATTGATGTATTGAAATCAGAAGGTATTGCACAATAGAAACACTTTGTGATATAATGTGTGATACTGTTATGTTTAAGTCAACATGATTTGTTAAGGAGGAACTATTAAAAATGAGTTTACAGGTTGAGAAATTAGAAAAGAACATGGCAAAGCTTACTATCGAAGTTGATGCACAGGAATTTGAAGCAGCTGTTCAGAAGGCATATCTTAAGAATAGATCAAGAATGTCAATTCCGGGATTCAGAAAAGGTAAAGCACCAAGACAGATTATTGAAAAGATGTACGGACAGAGTATCTTCTTTGAGGATGCAGCTAATGCAATAATTCCAGAAGCGTACGAGAAGGAAGTTAAGGATTGTGATCTTGAAATCGTTTCACAGCCTACTATAGATGTGACACAGATTGAGAAGGGCAAGAACTTTATCTTTACTGCAGAAGTTGCACTTAAGCCTGAGGTTACTCTTGGTGATTACAAGGGAATCAAGGTCGAGAAGAGCGAAATCACAGTTACAGATGAAGAAGTTGATGCTGAGATTGAGAAGACAAGAAAGCAGAATGCAAGAGAAATCACTGTAGAAGACAGAGCAGCTAAGAACGGCGATACTGTTAATATTGATTTTGACGGATACATGGATGGACAGCAGTTCGAAGGCGGAAAGGCTAACGGATTTGATCTTGTACTTGGTTCACATTCATTTATCGATACATTTGAAGAGCAGATCGAAGGTAAGAACATCGGAGATGAATTTGATGTTAACGTTACTTTCCCACAGGATTATCAGGCAGCAGAGCTTGCAGGAAAGCCTGCAGTATTTAAGTGTAAGCTTAACAAGATTACAGCTAATGAGCTTCCTGAGCTTGACGATGAGTTCGCACAGGATGTTTCAGAATTTGATACACTTGCAGAATACAAGGAAGATGTAAAGAAGACACTTACAGAGTCTAAGGAAAACAAGGCAAGAGCTGAGAAGGAAGATAAGGTTGTTGCAGCAATCATCGAGAATGCTACAATGGATATCCCACAGCCAATGATCGATACACAGGTTAGACAGATGGCTAACGAGTTCGCTCAGAGACTTCAGGCTCAGGGACTTTCATTCGATCAGTATATGCAGTTCACAGGAATGGACAATGCAAGATTTGTTGAGCAGCTTAAGCCACAGGCTCTTAAGAGAATCCAGAGCAGACTTGTTCTTGAGGCTGTTGCTAAGGCAGAAAACATCGAGAGCACAGATGCTGATCTTGAAGAAGAGTTAAGCAATATCGCTAAATCATACAATATGGAACTTGACAAAGTTAAGGAACTTATCGGTGATGAGGAGAAGAAGCAGATCGCTGAAGATATAAAAGTTAAGAAGGCAGCAAAGCTTGTAACAGACGCAGCTGTTGAGGAGTAATCCATAGGAGGTGGAGAAGATGAGTTTAGTACCATACGTCATCGAATCAACTAATAAAGGTGAAAGATCTTATGATATTTATTCCAGACTTTTAAAGGAGAGAATCATTTTCCTCGGTGAAGAGGTTAATGATGTGACTGCAAGCCTTATTGTGGCACAGTTACTTTTCCTTGAGTCTGAGGATCCTAATAAAGATATAAGTTTTTATATTAACAGTCCGGGTGGTTCTGTTACTGCAGGAATGGCTATATATGATACAATGCAGTATATCAAATGTGATGTTTCTACAATCTGTATC
This sequence comes from uncultured Lachnospiraceae bacterium, assembly GCA_902766825.1. GTDB lineage: Bacteria > Bacillota > Clostridia > Lachnospirales > Lachnospiraceae > CACXFB01. Next base: position 26,051 of record CACXFB010000019.1, on the reverse strand, counting down.
GGTATGGCTGCCAGCATGGGTGCATTTCTTCTTGCAGGTGGTGCAAAGGGCAAGAGGTTTGCGTTACCTAATTCAGAGATAATGATTCATCAGCCTTCAGGCGGAGCCAGAGGACAGGCAACAGAGATTCAGATTGTTGCTGAGAACATTTTAAAGATTAAGAAGAAGTTAAATGAGATGTTAGCTGCTAATACAGGTAAGCCTTATGAGCAGGTAGCGCAGGATACTGAACGTGATAATTACATGTCAGCACAGGAGGCTAAGGAATACGGTCTTATTGATGATGTAATTACTAACAGACAGTAATTCTGGGATAGGAGGAGAACAATGGCATCTAAGTCATCAGATGACAGAAAGAAGTTAAGATGCTCATTTTGTGGTAAGACGCAGGAGCAGGTCAGAAAGCTTATTGCCGGTAATGGCGTTTACATTTGTGATGAATGCGTAGACATTTGCGCTGAGATAATTGATGAGGAATTTTCTGAAAGTTTTGAGGAAGATAGCGAGATTAATCTTCTTAAACCAAAGGAAATCAAGAATTTCCTTGATGATTATGTAATTGGACAGGATGAGGCTAAGAAGGTTTTATCTGTTGCCGTATATAATCATTACAAGAGAGTACTTTCAGAGAAAAGCCTTGATGTAGAGGTTCAAAAAAGCAACATTATCATGGTTGGACCTACAGGTTCAGGTAAGACATATCTTGCACAGACACTTGCAAAACTTTTAAATGTACCTTTTGCAATTGCTGATGCTACAGCTCTTACAGAGGCCGGTTATGTCGGTGAGGATGTTGAGAACATTCTTCTCAAACTTATTCAGGCAGCTGACTATGATATAGAAAAAGCAGAGTATGGTATTATCTATATAGATGAGATTGATAAGATTACACGTAAAGGTGAGAATACATCAATTACAAGAGATGTTTCAGGTGAAGGAGTTCAACAGGCACTTCTTAAGATTATTGAAGGTACTGTTGCAAATGTTCCTCCACAGGGTGGAAGAAAGCATCCTCATCAGGAGTTTATCCAGATAGATACCAAGAATATACTGTTTATCTGTGGTGGAGCTTTTGAAGGACTTGAGAAGATTATCGAAGCAAGAATCGGTAAGAAATCTATCGGATTTAATGCACAGATTGCTGATAAGACTAAGATTAACATCGGAGAATTGTTCTCACAGATACTCCCACAGGATTTCGTAAAGTTTGGTCTTATTCCTGAGTTTATAGGACGTGTTCCTATTTCAGTAGGACTTGATCAGCTTGACGAAGCAGCTTTGGTTGATATTATATCGAAGCCTAAGAATGCTATTGCAAAGCAGTATCAGAAGCTTTTTGATATAGATGGTATAGAGCTTGTATTTGAAGACGAAGCATTGCTTGCTATAGCTAAGAGAGCGGTAGAAAGAAAGATTGGTGCCAGAGGTATCAGAGCTATCATGGAGAATGTCATGATGGAATCTATGTACAACCTTCCATCTGAAGAATTGGTTTCTAAGTGTACAATCACTAAGGAATGTGTTGAAGATGGAGCATCTCCGGTACTTGAATATTCTGACAAGCCGGTTAAAAAGAAAACTTTGGTAAAACATTTACCAAGAAAAAATGCAAATGTAATTGCATAATATGAAAGATTATTAGAGATATATAAGGAATCACATAACAATGTGGTTCCTTTTTTTGAAAACAGAAATGAGTGATCTTTTTATCTCTTTATTATTGATAACCTCAATTGTAATCCGAGATTCCATACCCTATATCCCGAAAAATAAAAATATAGTGACCTATAGTGATGCAAGGAAGAGGTATGGATTCTCCGAATACAAAAATTTCGAGAGGGAATTGATCTCTGGTTTTTGTGCGCAAATTTTCTGCTGAACGCATTATAACATGTCAAGGTACACATGCAAACTCTGGAATCTTGCGTTACAAACGGGAATCTCGGCTTGCTATTTACCCTTTAATATTGATAATTATAATATAATGTGATAATATTGTAACATAAAGTTACAAATAGTTCACATAAATAAAGGAGGAATTACTGACATGGATAATGTTAAAAGTTTAAAAAAAAGAATTTATGATGAGAAGATCAGAAGCGAAGAGCGTAAGAAAAAAATAAGTAAATCAAATATAGAAAAGTATATGAAAGATAAACGTAAAGTTATATCAGTCAGAGAACAGGCAGTTCTTAATGTTATTGAAGCTTTTGTACTGGGAACAGTTTTTATTTTGAGCGGAATCAGAGATTATATAATTGAAAATACTGTGGAAGAAAACAGAAATGCAATATGGGGAGTGATACCGTTTGTTAATTTGGTATTAGCGGTAAGTGTATTGTTTGGGGTTTTGTATATAGAATCAAAATACAAAAAAGAGCTTGATGATGAACTCTCATTGAGAAATAAGACAACGGCTAATTCAATTGGTTGGATTCTTATGGCTTTAATCACTATTTTTGCTATATTTTTTTATTTTATAATAATGAATCATAAGACATTAGTGATAAGATCTGAGTACATTGTTGGTGTTGCTTTGGGATATTTTATGTTTATATCAGGCGTATGTAACATAGTATTTCTTATAATTGATTGGGTTAATAACATATATGATAATGATAACGACGAAGTTGAGGAGGATTAATGGCTGAATTTACTACTAGAATTAAGGAACTAAGAGCATCAAGAAATATGAAACAAGGTGAGCTTGCTGAGATTGTGGGAGTTAGAAGGGAAACAATTATCCGACTGGAAAAAGGATTGTACAATCCATCATTGAAATTGGCTATAGATATAGCAAGGGTGTTTGAATGTACGGTTGAAGAAGTATTTGTTTTTGAAGAAAATAAATAGATTAATTGTTTGAAAAATATTCAACGTACTCGTCAATCATTTCCCAAAGTTCGTCACGTCCCTGCTTTGTTTGTGCTGAAAATGGAATAACAGGAGTACCCTCAACGACTTTAAGGCTTTTTTTTATCATGTTAACATGTTTATTAAGCTGACCTTTGCTTATCTTATCCATCTTAGTTGCGATGATAATCGGATTAAAACCGCTGTTTACAATGAAGTTGTACATGTCTTTGTCGTTCTGAGAAGGCTCGTGGCGGATGTCTATAAGAAGGAATATTACTCTTAACATCTTAGAGGTCATGAGATAGCGTTCTATCATTTTACCCCACTTTGCTTTTATCTCTTCGGAAACTTTTGCGTAACCGTATCCCGGAAGATCAACAAAATAAAGACAATCATTGATGTTGTAAAAGTTGATTGTCTGAGTTTTTCCGGGCTGGCTTGATGTACGTGCGAGTGCCTTACGGTTTAAAAGGGCATTAATCAATGATGATTTGCCTACATTTGATTTGCCTGCAAAGGCTATTTCAAGATGTGTGTTTTCGGGAAGAGTACTTGTAATACCACATACTGTCTCGAGGTTAAGGCTTTTTATTATCATTGGATTAGTGTCCTTTCAAAGTATATCTATTGTTCTGTTGTGCCAAGCAGGGAAGAAAAGATATGGGAGTATATCTCCTGAGAATGTTCCTTCCAGTTAAAGCACATTTGTTTGGCAGCATCTTCGCTTGCAACTGCCATATTAATTTCAATTAATGGTACATGATTTTCGTCTATTTTTAAATGTACAAGATATTCACCGTTATCTAATTCTTTATAGTTTACAATAAAAGAGTTTGTCTCTCTTATAGGAAAATCATTTTCTTTAAGATATGCTCTGGCATCTTCTCGTATAGCGGAAGGAATCTGTGTTACCAGCGCAGTAAGAGTTGATTTGCCGTCTCCAGTCAGAGTATATCTTGTAGAATTGATAACTTTTGTTGCTTCTATCATTCCTGTGTCTATCAGGTCTGAAATTGCCTGTTGAAGATTAAAATAGTCTGTATAACCGTGTCCTAATATAAAATCAGACAGCTGGGCGTTAGACAGAGGATAATCAATAACATCAATCATATAGAGAACTAACAGCTTGTACATACTTATTGACTTTGAAATATGCATTTTGTTATCTCCGTTCTTATTAACTAATTTTTCTGACTATCTAGAAATAGTCTTTTCCCTGCCATGTATCTAGTTCTTTCATCTTGTGATTAATGGTATTTATTACTGTTTTTTTATCACGGCTCCACATCGGAGCAATAAGCGTAGCCTTAGGGCCATCACCTGTTATGCGGTGAATAACAATGTTTTGAGGTAGAATCTCTAGACAATGAATAACAATATCAGTGTATTCATCGAGTGTCAGTATCTTAAGACTAGGAAGATAATTGACCAACATTGTGTCTTTTAAAACGTGGAGCAGTTGTAATTTAACTCCGTGTATAGGAGTCTTTGCCAAATAACGCATGGATTCATACATCATATCGGCGGTTTCGCCTGGAAGACCAATAATCATGTGTACGATAATATGAACGTTAATTCTGTTAAGTTTTGTAACAGCTCTTTCAAATACATTAAGTTTATATCCGCGATGGATAAATTTGGCTGTAGAGTCATGTATTGTTTGAAGACCAAGTTCAATCCAAACCGGTTTTATTTTATTAAGCTCATCAAGAAGAGCAATAACGTCATCACCGAGACAATCAGGTCGTGTTGCTATTGATAAAATAGCGATACAAGGATTGTTAATAGCTTCGTAAAAAATCTTTCTTAGGTATTCAACTGGGGCATAAGTATTAGTGTATGCTTGAAAATATGCTATATACATTGGTTTGTCCAAGGTAAAAACATTATTGTTATGGACAGAATCGTTATCTATATCCTGAATATCATCAAGGCGTGTGAGGGATGTTCCTACATGGGCGTTTCTGTTAATCTTAGAACTTATCAGAGTCTTTGCTTCATCAATCTGTTCGGTGATGGACAGACTTGGATCTGTGGCAAAATCACCGGAACCGCCCTTGCTGCAAAAAATGCAGCCGCGATTACCTGCCTTGCCGTCACGATTTGGGCAAGACATACCGCCGTTAAGGGAAAGTTTGTACATTTTATAACCGTACGTACTTTCAAGATAGCTGTCTACGTAGTAATACCTTTTATCCTTCCACATTCTCTTTTCAAGCAAATTAGATACCCCATTTCAAATAAAATCATTTTATGTGAGATTTAACCGCATTGCTTACAACATCAGCAACTCTTGGGTCGAATGGAAGAGGAAGAATGTTATCTTCATTAAGTTCATTTTCATCCACAAGACCTGCGATTGATAAAGCTGCGGCGAGTTTCATTTCTTCTGTAATCTGTGTGGCACGTCCTTCCAAAGCTCCTTTGAATATTCCAGGGAATGCGACTACATTGTTAACCTGATTAGGAAAATCGGAACGTCCGGTTCCTACAACTTTTGCACCGGCTTCCTTAGCATTGTCAGGCATTATCTCCGGAACAGGGTTAGCCATTGCAAATATAATGGCATCTTTGTTCATTGACGCTACCATCTCTTTTGTTACTATACCCGGAGCTGATACTCCAACAAATATATCGGCACCTTTAAGGGCGTCGGCAAGAGTACCTTTTGCATCATCTTTGTTGGTTACTTCGAGCATCTTTTGCTGCATCCAGTTTAATCCCTCATATTCTGATGAGATTATACCGTTGCGGTCGCACATTGTAATGTTTGTAAAGCCGTAAGTTAAAAGAAGTTTTGTAATAGCGATTCCTGCGGAACCTGCACCGTTAACAACAACTTTACAGTTCTCTTTTTCTTTTCCTACAACCTTAAGTCCGTTAATGATTCCTGCAAGAACTACGATTGCTGTTCCGTGCTGGTCATCGTGGAATACAGGTATATCAAGCATCTCTTTAAGTCTTTCTTCAATCTCAAAACATCTTGGTGCTGATATATCTTCAAGGTTAATTCCGCCATATCCCGGCGCAATAGCCTTAACTATATTGATTATCTCTTCGGTATCCTGGGTATCAAGACAGATTGGAACTGCATTAACATTACCAAACTCCTTGAAAAGTACGGCTTTGCCCTCCATTACAGGCATTGCTGCGTAAGGACCGATATTGCCAAGACCAAGGACAGCGCTTCCGTCGGATACTACAAGTACTGTGTTAGATTTTATCGTATATTTGTAAGCAAGTTCTTTATCTTTAGCGATATGTCTGCAAGGTTCTGCAACTCCCGGTGTATATGCCAAAGCAAGATCTTCACGGTTTTTTACAGGACACTTTGGTGTTGTTTCAAGTTTACCCTCCCACTGTTCGTGTAAAAGTAAAGCTTTTTCATTATTATCCATTGTTGTTCCTCCAAATGTAAAAATGCGAAACCTATTATAATAGGTTTCGCATCAATCATAACATTTACTTAAAAGATAGTCAATTTATTATTATTTATCCATTGTTACCTGAAGGATATATTTGTCGGCAAAATTATATATTTTATCAAAATATGCTTCAGGATTGATATCTTTTGCCTTTAGGTGTTCTGCACCTTCTACTTCAAAGAGTTCTTTATCACAAGTAGCTTTATCATACAATTCTTCAGTCATTGCAGCCGGCACAAAAGAATCTTCAAGACCATGTATGAATAATACAGGTACTCTACAGCTGTCCATGTTTTTTAGAGGCGATGCTTCTTCTAAAGTATAACCAGCCTCAAATTTTGCTACATATGATGCAACATCTATAGTAGGATGGAGTGGTATTTTATCAAATCTTTTTTCCATCTCAAGTTTCATAATAGACATAGCGTCGGTGTATGAACTGTCAGCAATAATACATTTAACGTTGCTGACTTTAAAACCATCATTGGCAGCCATAAGAGCAGTTGCAGCACCCATACCAACACCATGGATTACGATTTGTGCATCAGGTTCTTTGTAATAAAGCATGTTTACCCAGGCCTGTAAATCATCTTTATCTAAGTATCCCATGCCTACGTATTTTCCATCACTTTCACCATGTGCGCGAAGATCTATAAGTAATACACCATATCCTTGTGATGCATAGTGCTTTGCATAGCTGTACATATAAGACATGTCTTCTTTATATGGATGACACAGGATTACATATTTTTTGTTTTTTGAGAAACTGCTATAAAAGTGACCGGATAAAGTTGAATCATCTCCACCTTTTACTGAAACTTCATCATATTTATTAGTATTGGACCATGCATTTCCTGTAGAGTTTTCCACATCAGTTGTCATAGAGACGTTAACAGCTTTTGTACTTGGTTCAATATCTCTGGTTTTTGATTTTGTATCAGGACCAATAGCATATTTTACAAGTTGGTGCTCGCCATATATTATGCCAACGAAAATTAAAAAAATGAGAAGAATAAGTATTCTTCTAACTATTTTAAAAATTCTTTTTCCTATAGGTAATTTTTCTTTTTCTTTTTTTGCCATTGTAAACCTCCGAAGTTATTATATCTGCTAGAATAAATTCTAACAGACAGACTTAAAAAGTCAATAAAATCAGTGATAAAAAATGATAATCTGCTATAATAAGGTGGACAAAAAAAGTTTTGGAGGTACATGATGAACAATATAGTCTTAATAGGAATGCCCGGATGTGGCAAAAGTACGGTAGGGGTTGTACTGGCAAAAAGGCTCGGAATGGATTTTACAGACAGTGACCTGTTAATTCAAAAAAAATATAAAGAAACCTTAAGCAGCATAATAGACAATAAAGGATTAAAGGAATTTTTACGTATTGAAGATGAAGTTAATGGCGAAATAGAGACAGATAACACTGTAATTGCCACCGGCGGAAGTGTAGTATACGGGAAAAATGCGATGGAACATTTAAAGAGCATAGGAACTGTTGTGTATTTAAAGCTTGATTATAATGTTATTAAAAGCCGTCTTGGAGATTTGAAAAAAAGAGGTGTCGCAATGGAAAAAGGAATGTCATTACAAGACCTTTATACCGAGAGGACACCTCTGTATGAAAAATATGCCGACATAACTGTTGAATGTAACAGAAAACAAATAAGACAGATTGTCGAAATGCTGGCTCTTCATTTTGAAGAACAGTAAATGATTAACTAAACTTCACCGTGATATACTTCAGTGGCTCCACCTTGCATCATTACGGTCCCGTCGGATTTCCATGTGATTGTGAGGTCGCCGCCTCTAAGGTGAACGGTGACAGGAATGTCTTTTTTACAGTAGCCGTTAAGAATTGCAGCTACAACGCTTGCACATGCGCCGGTTCCACAGGCCATAGTTTCGCCTGAACCTCTTTCCCAAACCCTCATTTGAAGAGTTTTATCATCTATTACTTTTATGAATTCTGTGTTTATTCTGTCCGGAAAAAGAGGATGATTTTCATAATGAGGACCAATCTTCTCAAGATCAAGACTGTCAACATCATCAACAAAAGTAACACAATGAGGATTGCCCATGGACACGCAGGTGACATTTACTTCATCACCAAGAACAGTGATTGGCTGGTTAATAAAGGTTTCTTCATCACTTAAAACAGGAATGTCTTTTGGAAGAATTATTGCTTTTCCCATATCAACAAGTGCACAAACGGCAACACCATTCTCAATTGTGAGCTTGATGTGTTTTATACCACTTCTTGTCTCCACAGAAAGTTCGTCTTTATCAACAATTCCATGATCAAAAGCATATTTTGCCACACATCTTATGCCGTTACCGCACATCATAGCTTCCGAACCGTCTGCGTTGAAGATATTCATCTTGCAGTCTGCAATATCTGAAGGCGAGATAAGGATAAGTCCATCAGAACCAATCCCCTTTCTTCTGTCACTTAGCTTTATGGATACTTCTTCCGGATTATCCACTTTTTCTTCAAAACAGTTAACGTAAATATAATCATTGCCTATACCATGCATTTTGGTAAATTTCATATTGGTCACATCCTTACTTTATAAATGTTATAAAATACATGATACCATATCATGCGTAAATGAAAAACCAAAATGTTTATTTTTTAAATTGTCTTCCCTCATGGTCCATTTCATAATTATCTTTGTAAATGAGTTCGCTGATAGGGACAATTGTATATCCTTTTTTCTTTATTCCCTTTATTACTGCGTCAAGTGCATCAGGTGTGTACTTTGCACCATTGTGCATAAGTATTATAGAACCGTCACCCAGATGTTTGTGGTCGCAGACTGTAGTAATTATTGATGATGTGCCGTAATCTTTCCAGTCAAGACTGTCTACGTCCCATTGGACTACATGGTATCCCAGCGAGTTGGCAGAATCTATTACAGTATCGTTGTAGTCGCCGTAAGGAGGGCGAAAGAGAGTCATTTCATATCCGGTAAGTTCCTTAACTTTATCATGAGGTTTTTGGAGTTCGTCTAAGCATTGTTCATATGTAAGAGTTGACATTTGTTTGTGATTTTCACTGTGATTACCGAGATCGTGTCCGGCTTCGTAAATAGCTTTTACGTCATCTGGATAGCTTTCTATCCAGCCTCCGGTCATAAAAAAAGTAACATGTACTTCATTTTCGTCAAGTATCTTAAGAATGTTGGCAGTATCCTCGTTGCCCCATGCGGCATCAAACGACAGAGCTACTTTTGGCTCATTGCTGTCAACACAATATATGGGTAGTTTTTTGTGGGATGATACGTTGTAGACCTGAAGTAAACCGTTTTGACTAATTTGTGAATGAGAGAAAAACATAGTAATGAGCAATGCAGTACACAAAAAAACGGATGTATATGCAAGAATTTTTTTGTCTTTTGCGTTAAAAACTTCTTTCAGAGTCATCAAACCGATCACCAAAAAAGTTGTGTTAGTTAAATATAATTCAAAATGGGGATGTATTATAACCACAAAAGATTTATAATTGTATTTGGACATACTGCTATGCAGGGTGTGGACCGGTATATGAATAACATGGAGGAATACACGTATATGATAGAGAGTGCGGATGGTAAGCAGATTAAAAGGCTGATAGCTCTGCAGACTAAGTCAAAGGTGAGGGACGAACAACAAATGTTTGTTGCTGAGGGTTTAAGAATGTGCAGGGAGATTCCTGATGAACTTTTAATAAAAGCATATATAAGTGAAAGTTTTTATAAAAAAATAAAAGAAGGTAACGGTGATGGTGGGGAATTGCCGGAAGATTTTTTTGATAATAAAGATTACGAGATTGTATCTGATAAGGTATTTGAAAAGGTGTCAAAAACAATGACTCCGCAGGGAATTCTGACAGTGGCAAAACAGCCGCATTACAGTTTTGAAAAAATGATTGATGAAGGAAAAAAGACGATTCTTTTTGTTGAAGATATAAGAGATCCAGGTAATCTCGGAACAATTATCCGCACGGCAGAAGGAGCGGATGTCGACGGAATTGTTATGTCTAAGGGGACGGTTGATATATTTAACCCAAAGGTTATAAGATCGACCATGGGAGCAATATTTCGAGTACCATTTGTATATGTGGATGATATAAAAGACAGTATAGTAAGGGCAAAGAAAGAGAAAATCTCATTTTATGCGGCTCATCTTAAAGGGGAAAATGATTATGCGGCAATTAAATATGATAAAAGATGTGCTGTTCTTATAGGTAATGAGGCAAGAGGATTAAGTGATGAAGTTTCAAAGCTTGCGGACAGTCTTGTTAAGATACCTATGACAGGACAGGTGGAATCGCTTAATGCATCTATTGCGGCAGCGGTATTTATGTATGAGATATACAGACAGAGGAGATTCTAATTTTTTTCTAATTATTTTTAATTAATTTAAGGTGTATTATTAGATTAACTAAAAAATATACACAGGAGAGGTGATAGATATGCAAACAGCGACGATTTATTTATTTGTTATAGCAATTGTAATGCTTCTGATTGAGCTTGCAACCGTATCGTTAACTTCAATATGGTTTGCAATTGGAGCGTTTGCGGCGTGTATTGTCTCATTTTTCACCGATAATATTCTGATTCTCGGAGGTGTATTTATCGGAGTTTCCGTTCTTGTACTTTTGCTTTTCAGACCGTCTCTTGCAAGAAAGTTCACGGCAGAGAGAAAAAAGACCAACACGGACAGCCTTATTGGAGCTACTGCAAAGGTTACGGAAAGAATCGATAATAACAGTTTTACGGGAACAGCGGTTCTTAACGGTCAGGAATGGACTGCAAGATCAAAATATGATTCAGTTATAATTGAAGCGGGCACAGAGGTTGAGGTTGATTCAATCTCAGGCGTAAAGCTTATAGTTATAAAAAAACAGGGTAAAGCAAATTAATATTAAAGGAGGAAGATATTATGTTTGATAGTTTGGCACCCCTTATTATTTTTATTTTAGTATTAATACTAGTGCTTATTGCATCAGGAATTAAAGTTGTTCCTCAGGCAAAGGCGTATATTCTTGAAAGACTCGGAGCTTATCAGGAAACATGGAGTGTAGGTGTTCATTGGAAATGGCCGATCATCGACAGAGTTGCAAAGCAGGTTTCACTTAAAGAGCAGGTTGTTGATTTTCCACCACAGCCGGTTATTACAAAAGATAACGTAACAATGAGAATTGATACTGTTGTTTATTATCAGATTACAGATCCTAAGTTATACTGCTACGGAGTTGATAATCCGATAATGGCTGTTGAGAATCTTACAGCAACAACACTTCGTAACGTTATTGGTGATCTTGAACTTGATGAGACACTTACATCTCGTGAGACAATTAATACAAGACTTAGATCTTCACTTGATCTTGCAACGGATCCTTGGGGAATCAAGATTAACCGTGTTGAGTTAAAGAATATTATTCCACCTGCAGAGATTCAGGATGCGATGGAAAAGCAGATGAAGGCAGAGCGTGAAAAAAGAGAATCCATCCTTGTTGCAGAAGGTAAGAAAGCATCAGCAATTCTTGTTGCACAGGGTAATAAGGAAAGCCGTATTCTTGAGGCTGAGGCTGAAAAAGAGTCAGCAATCTTAAGAGCGGAAGCTAAGAAAGCAGCTATCATCCGTGAGGCAGAAGGTCAGGCAGAAGCAATTCTTGCAGTTCAGAAAGCTAATGCAGAAGGTATTACACTTATTAAAGATGCAGGAGCTGACGATGCAGTAATCAAACTTAAGAGCCTTGAAGCATTTGCTAAGGCAGCAGACGGACAGGCAACAAAGATTATTATTCCGTCTGAGATTCAGGGAATTGCAGGACTTGCAAAGAGTGTGACAGAGGTTGTAAAAGAACAGCCGGCTAAATAATTGCAGGTTTAAAATACTTAAAAAGGATACTTTTACTATATTTCGTGTTAAAACGACATAGTAAAGTATCCTTTTTTAGCGTTTACTTGTATTGAAAAAATCATTGTGCTATAATACGAAAAGATATGTTTTCTTTTAAAAACATAATTTGAAAGGTTTGGTATTTATGGTAAATAATTCAAAAATCAAACTAATGACAAAACTAGCAATCTTTGAAAAAAGACACCGGTTTGATTTACAGTTAGGAAAATATTTTAAAGGAGATTATATTAAGTTCAATCTTATTAAGACGGTACTTTGTGTTACCGGAGGATATATTCTATGTCTTTTACTTGTGGGCTTTTATAATATTGAGTACTTTATTAAGGAGGCAATAACACTTGATTACAAAAAGTATGGAATAAAGATACTTGGTATATATGCAATTCTTTTATTGATTTTTTGCATGATCAGCATGATAACATGTAATGAAGTTTTTGTGACTTCAAGAAAAAGGCTTAATAAGTATTACAGAAAGCTGAAACAGCTTGGTGAAATGTATACCGATGCTGAAAATGAGAATAAAAATATTAAGGATGAGACTGCAAATGAGTAGCAGGCTCGTGGAGGAATAAAATGGCTTATTTGTTGGAGATGAGAGATAAAGTTAAACTTTTATATCAGACATACAGTATGTATGCTAATGTAGTGCTGAAGTTTGTTTTTTCACTAGTATTGTTCTTGGCTATAAGAAGCGGTATTGGACTTGATACCAGAGTATCGTCAGTTGGTATATGTATTGTTCTTGCTCTTGTAGGAGCTTTTTTACCGGTATCGGTACTTACTTTTTTTGCACTGGCTTTATGCAGTATTGATTTACTTAAGATTTCATATGTATGTACGGCAGTATTTGTTATTGTATATATTATTTTGTGGCTTTTCCTGCTCAGACATTCTTCAAAGTATGGATATGTCTTTCTTGCCACTCCGGTTCTTCTGCTTTGGGGAGGACAGTATGCAATACCATTGATATTCGGAATGGCAGCATCTCCTATAGCTGCACTTTGTGTTCTTGGAGGAACTGTAATGTACAGTATTCTCTCAATATGTAAAGGTATTAGTGCCGGAGAGACCAATGTTAATCCGGATGAGATACTTCAGTTATACAGATATATTATGAATGAATTTATAGCTAACAAAGAGATGTATATGTATATTATCGTCCTTGTTGGAATGATGTTGCTTATTAATGCAATCAGAACAAGAAAATTCAATTTTGCAGGAGAAATTGCTGTTATTTCAGGCGCTATAGTTAATATTGTTTTATTCATTATGGCATCAATGGTTCTTGAGGTTAAAATTTCTATTATCGGGCTTATAATATGGTCGGTTTTAGGTGCGATTATTGGATATGTGAGTGCTGCATTTGTTAAGATACTGGACTATTCAAGTGTGGAAAATGTTCAATTTGAAGATGATGACTATTATTATTATGTAAAGGCAGTTCCAAAGCTTAAGGTTGCAGCTGCACAGAATAAAGTAAAGACAATTACCCGTGCGGACGATTTAGATTCATTTACCGTTGAGACAAATGAAGATGATTTTGAAGTGGATGAGATTGATATGGATTTTGTGAAGCAGAACACAAGCAGACAGCCGGTGCTTTCAAGACAGGCAGTAAAAGTAGCTGAGGCAGAAAATGATTACAGTTACGATGATGAATATGAGGATTAAATGTATAAATGATTAGATTTTGTATGTGATTCTTACTAATAATGGATTGGGAATAATAATATGAACACAATCAAAACATTAATAAATCAATATTTAGGATGGATAGTTCTCCCAAAGTTAGGTATTACTGATGTGCTTGAGATAATGATATTGGCATTTCTTGTTTATCATATCATTATCTGGGTAAGGGATACGAGAGCGTGGAGACTTTTTAAAGGAATAAGCGTGTTGATAGTTATATGGCTTGTTGCTGCGCTGTTACAGTTTAATGTAATTTTGTGGTTGTTTGCAAAGACTATCAATGTAGGTATTATAGCGCTGATGATTATGTTCCAGCCGGAACTTAGACGAGCACTTGAAAAACTCGGAAGTAAAAAGATTCTGGCCTCGTTCTTCTATTTTGAAGACAACGGGGAAAAAGAAGGAAAGATGACTACAAACACAATCAATCAGTTGGTTGCGGCATCGGTTGAACTTGGAAAAAACAATACCGGAGCACTTATAGTGATTGAAAAGGATGTTTTGCTTACAGAATACGAAAGAACAGGTATTGAGATTGATTCTGCAATAAGCAGTCAGCTTCTTATTAATATTTTTGAACATAATACACCTCTTCATGATGGAGCGGTAATTATACGTGGTAACAGAATAGTGGCAGCTACCTGTTACCTTCCTTTGTCAGACAATATGCATCTTAGCAAAGATCTTGGAACAAGACATCGTGCCGGTGTCGGAATTAGTGAGGTTACTGACAGCCTGACTATAATTGTATCTGAAGAGACAGGACGAATATCGGTTGCAAGAGACGGAAAGCTTATTAGAAATCTAAGCGGTGATAAGCTTCGTATGGAACTTCAGAATATTCATAGTTCCAATAAAGATGCAAAGTCGATTAAAATGAGGAAGGGATGGCGTAAGAATGAAAAAAATTCTGACAAACAATCTGAAACTTAAAGCTTTAGCCATCCTGATTGCATTACTTGGATGGCTTGTAATAATTAATTATGATGATCCAACAATAACTAAGACCATTCATTCGGTTAAGGTTACGGTTCAGAATGAAGATTCAATCAGGAATCAGGGAAAATGTTATTATATTGATTCAAGTGACAGTGTTGACATTGTTATTAAGGGAAAGAAAAGTATCATTGATTTACTAAGTGCAAGCGATTTTACGGCAACTGCCGATTTATCAAAGAATTCAATAACAAATGCGGTGCCGGTTGAAGTATCCTGCAATAAGGATGTCGACATTGAAATAGTTGACAATAAGAGCACAACAATTATGATTTCACTTGATGATTACGTGACTAAACAGTATACTGTTTCAGCAAATATTAAGGGAACAGTTGCAGACGGATATTATATAAGTAATTCTGAGATAAGTATCAGTCCTAACCGAATTACTGTTGAGGGACCGGCAAAGGTAATATCAAATGTTGCTTCAATAAAGTGTATAGTTGATGTATCGGATGCTAATTCAGAGTTTAGCACAATAAGCGAGCCGGTTGCATTTGATTCACAAAACAGAAGAATAGCTTCAAGTGAAATAAAATATAGTATTAACAGCATTTCAGTTAAGGGAACACCTATTAATATGACTACAGTACCGGTTAACGTAGTTGTTACAGGTGAAATGCCGGATGGATATGTAGTTGAGAAAACAGAAACATCTGTGGAAGAAGTTAGTGTGGCAGGTTCAGATGCGTCATATATTAAGAAACTTGAAAGCGTAGATGTAACAGTTGATGCATCGTTGCTTACAAAGGATTATGAGGAAACCCTAAATCTGTCATCCTTTATAGAAACAGGTTCAAAGGTAGTTTCTAACGATAAGAAGACTGACATAAAGATAACAGTAAGAAAGTTAGAAGAACAGACAATAGATTTTAGGGCCTCGGATGTCAAGTTCAGTAATCTTCCAAATGATGTTGTATGTAATTATGACAGTAATTATGCTCTTTCTGTTAAGGTAAGAGGACTTAGCGAGGTTTTAGAAGAGCTGGATATTGATAAGCTTTCGCCGTCTGTTGACGTAGGTGAAATAGGACTTGGTTCCAGAGAGCTGACTATTAAATTTGCAGATGTCGAAGGCATTGATGTTATGGATGAAGTTACTCTGCCGGTTGTATTTGAACAAAAACAGGTCGTTTCCGAGAAGGACAATGACAATAAGGATAATAAAAAAGATTCGACAAAAGAGGACGAATCAACAGGGGATACCAAAACAGAGAAAACCGATGATGCAGGTAATACCGATGACTCATCAGACGATGGAAGCGATGATTCTTCGGGTACAGATGATAAAACAAAGTCGACTGATGATGTCACAGATGTTAATTAAATATATGTAGTGAAATGGAGATGTAACAATGTTAAATTACAAGAAGTACAAGAGAAATCCGGTTGTGGATTATCCTGAGAGAGAATGGCCGAATAAGCAGATTGAAAAGGCACCAATCTGGTGCAGCGTTGATTTGCGAGATGGTAATCAGGCTCTTATTGAACCAATGGTTGTTGAAGAGAAGATAGAATTCTTTAATCTTTTGGTTAAGCTTGGTTTTAAGGAGATAGAGATAGGTTTTCCGTCAGCATCTCAGATAGAATATGATTTTCTAAGAGAACTTGTTGATAGAAATCTTATTCCTGATGATGTTACCGTTCAGGTTCTTGTACAGTGCAGAGAGCACCTTATCAAGAGAACATTTGAAGCAATTGAAGGAATTAAAAATGTTATAGTTCATATTTACAATTCTACTTCTACACTTCAAAGAAGAGTTGTTTTTAAGATGGATAAGGAAGAGATTATTAATATTGCAGTTGAAGGAACAAGGCTTGTAAAGAAATATGCCGAGGATTTTGACGGTAATATTATTCTTGAATACTCACCGGAGAGCTTTACCGGAACAGAACTTGATTTTGCACTTGATATATGTAATGCGGTTCAGGAAGAGTGGGGACCGACACCTGAGAAGAAGATGATTTTTAACCTTCCTGCAACTGTTGAGATGAATACACCTAATGTGTATGCCGACCAGATTGAGTGGATGGGTAAGCATTTTAAGAACAGAGAAAGCATAATTCTCAGCATTCATCCTCATAATGACAGAGGAACAGGTGTGGCAATTTCCGAGCTTGCGCTTTTAGCCGGTGCAGACAGAGTTGAAGGAACACTTTTTGGTAACGGAGAAAGAACCGGTAATGTAGATATTCTTACAATAGCTTATAATATGTTTTCACAAGGAATTAATCCGGAACTTGAAATAGAGCATATTAATGAGATTATTGAAGTGTATGAAAGATGTTGTAAGCTTCCTATTGATGCACGTCATCCTTACGCCGGAAAACTTGTATTTACTGCATTTTCAGGATCACATCAGGATGCAATTAACAAGGGCGTTCAGGCAATGGCAAGTGAGAATAATCCTTATTGGGAAGTTCCTTATCTGCCGATAGATCCAAGTGACATTGGAAGAGAATATGAACCAATTGTCCGTATTAACAGCCAGTCTGGAAAGGGTGGAGTTGCATTTATTATGGACAGTTATTATGGTTACAAGCTTCCTAAGACAATGCATAAGGAATTTGCGGATGTAATACAAAAGATTGCCGAAAAACAAGGTGAAGTTGCACCTGAACAGATAAAGAGCAAGTTTGATGAATGCTACATTAATAAAAAAGAACCTCTTCACTTTAGAAGATGTAAGATTACAGAATCCGGTGATAATGAGGATAACGGAAATGATACCGAGATTGAGCTTACAGTAACATTTAAAGGTGAGGAAAAAGTGTTAAATGGTTGCGGTAACGGACCTATTGATGCTGCAAAGAATATACTTAGTGAAGCATTTAATCTTGACATAAAGATTCTTGACTATTCAGAGCATGCGCTTTCACAGGGCTCAAATGCAAAAGCAGCTGCTTATATTCACCTTATGAATAAAAAGACAAAAGCATCTACATTTGGTGTAGGTGAAAGTTCAAATATTACAAGAGCTTCAATCAGAGCGCTTGTAAGTGCGATTAACAGACTTGAATTTTCCAAGTAGAATTGATTAGTTAATGAAAAAAATTAAACACCGTGATATCGTATAATCGATAGCACGGTGTTATTTTAATTCTTTATTGTGCAATAACGCTCTTAATATGATCGCTGTAAGTTACAACATCATCTGTTGGCTTGTAATCTTCCATATCAAATACTTTTTCATGAAGCTCTATTACATCCTGATACAAATCAGTAGGAAGAACGCAGCTGGCTTTGTTGACTGTTTTGATTGTTGGATTATAAGGGAATCCATCGCCTTGTGTAATATCATATGACATAACCTTTTTTACGAGGCTTACAATGTCACCGTTGGAAAGGTTGGTAAGAACCTGAGGCATAAGTTCATCAAGCATTTTGTTAATGGTAGAAAAATCTGATTGTTTTGTTTTTTCAAACATGGCATTAACTACTGTTCTTTGTCTGTTGGTTCTTACAAAATCGCTGTCTATCTTACGTATACGGCTGTAACCTACTGCCTGATATCCGTCAAGCAACTGTTTGCCAGCACCGGAAATAGGTGTGTATTCTTTACCGCTTACTTTTGCAACTTCGCGGCCGTATTTGTTAACTGAGTCAACTTCTTTTTCTGAAACATCGATTTCGACACCGCCAAGAAGGTTGATTGCGTTGGCAACGGATGTGAAGTTAACTGTCACAAACTGGCTGATGTCAAGATCGAAATTATCATTTATTGTAGCAAGGGCTAGCTCCGGCCCTCCATAGCTGTAGGCATGACCAAGTTTGTCATATTTTGTCTGGCCGTCATATTCCATGTAAACATAAGTATCTCTGTAGAATGATGTGAGTTTGATTTCACCGTTTTTCTTATCAATACTTACAAGCATCATTGTATCGCTCCGTGTACCTGATTTGAGTGCGTCATCACGGGCATCTACACCAAAGACGAGAATATTCTCATAATCATCAAGATCAAGAGGTGTAATCTTTAACTTTTCATTATCCAGGTTATATGTTTGCTTTTTATCAAGCTTGGATTTTATATACCAGGCTCCTAAAAGTAACAGTAAAACAATTATTTCTATAATGATGAAAAAAATGAATTTTCTCATCTTTTTTTTCTTTTTTCGAGATCTTTTTTTTGAATTTCTTTTCTGAGGAAGTTCGATATCGTCAACTTCATCGTAAAATGAATCTCTTCTGCTCATTAAAATTTTTCCTCCTTTGATAAAAATATAAGATTAAAAGTTGATTCTCGGATGTATGATAGTAGAATATCAGATAAAAGTCAACATTTATTGAGTACAAAAAAATGTAACATTATTTTCACAATCCGAACACAATTTACTGATAAACTTACATGTGTAAAGTGATAGAAAGAACAAAACAAAGAGATTTACAAATAGGAGGATGATATTGATGAGTAATTTATTTGATGACGAAAACGAGGAAAAAAGGGAAGTAACAAAAGATGAGGAGCAGACAGAACAGGTTGTAAATTCTGATGACACTGCAAAATATTATACTTATGAAAGCAGCGAGTTTGAAGGAAGTAATGCCCATATTGAACCGGTTAAGAAAGGATTTTTAAGAAAAGCAACAGCTACGGTTGGATTTGCGGCAACATTTGGTATTATTGCCGGACTTGGAATTCATTTTACAGGAGAACTATTAGGTGATAATAAAGAGACAACGCAGGTAAGTATCGGAGGTAACAATACGACTGTTACAGGTGCACAGGCCATTTCAATGACCCCCGTTCTTAATCAGGACGTTCAGACATTGTCAGATGTTTCAGCGGTGGCAGATGCGGTAATGCCTAGTGTTGTTGCAATTACAGAGACATCTATTCAATCTATTGGAAACTGGTATGGAACAACACAACAGGAGGTTCAGGGAAGCGGTTCCGGTATAATTATAAAAGAAGATGGCGAAAACCTGTTTATAGTTACCAATAATCATGTAATCGACGGAGCAAAGACAATAGAGGTGACATTTAATGATGATACTACTGCAACGGCACAGGTTAAAGGAAGTGTTGAATCTGAGGATATTGCAGTTATCATAGTTAAGAAAGAGGATTTGTCTGATGACACATTGAAAAACATTAAGGTTGCTTCTATAGGAGATTCCGAGAATGTTAAGGTCGGACAGAGTGCTATCGCAATCGGTAATGCTCTTGGTTACGGTCAGTCGGTTACTTCCGGAGTTATCAGTGCAACAGACAGAAAAATATCTGTTTCTTCAACTGATAATACAATAACTATTGATGTTTTACAGACAGATGCAGCAATTAATCCCGGTAATTCAGGCGGAGCACTTTTAAATGCATCAGGAGAAGTTATAGGAATCAATTCCGCCAAGCTTGCATCTTCAAGTGTTGAAGGAATGGGATATGCAATTCCTATCTCTAATGTCCTTGATATTATCAATGATATAATTAAGAAGGAAGATGTTGCGGATGAAGACAGAGGTTATCTTGGAATTGTAGGTGGTACAATAACTTCTTCACAGCAGGAATACTATGGATTACCTGAAGGCGTATATGTAAGTGAAGTTGACGAAGACGGTCCTGCTAAGGATGCTGGGATTCTTGCAGGTGATATAATTACAGGAATTAATGATATTAAAATATCAAGCATGGATGATTTGTCATCTCAGATTAAGAGTTATAAAGCAGGAACAACAGTTACCATTACGTACAAGAGACTTGATAAAGGTGAGTATAAAGAAGATTCAGTCGATGTAAAACTTATTAATATTCCTGATAAAGTAGAAAAGAAGGAAGATACAAAAGATAAGGAAGAAGAAAGTTCGGATAAAGATTCTAAAAAAGAAGAATCAGGAATCCCTAATGAAGGAAATGGTTCAGGCTATGGATATCCAGATGACCTTGAAGAATTCTTCTACCCTTATTTTGGCAACTAAGTGATATTTGATAATACTTTTTCATAATGTTTAATTATACTTTTTCAATTTACAAACAGGTGCTGTACTAATTGCGCGGCACCTGTTTTTGTACTTGTGAGAGGTGTTAAAAAAGGTTATTATATATTATATGAAATATTATTTTAAGCGAGGATTATTTATATATGGGTTCAGATGATAATAAAGATTATGAAGATGTGTGCTTTTTATGCCATCGCACAGAAAGCAAAGCGGGAGGTATGATTCATTTTCAGGATAAATTCGGTATTTGCCATGACTGCCTTCAAAAGACTTTGGATGCAGTTAATGTATATAATAAAAATGCAGGCATGAAGGGAAGCGCACCATTACAGAATGATGGTGATGATTCAGAAAAAGGTAAAGTTAATGAAGGGTTCGATTTTTTTACCATGCTTGGGGGTAACAATCCATGGGATATGATGGGTATGACCAATAAAAACAAGGTTAAGAAAAAAAGTGATACAAAAAAGAAAGAGTCGGATAAGGATGTATTTGACATTAAAAATATTCCGGCTCCACATGTGATAAAAAGAAAACTTGATGAGTATGTAGTAGGGCAGGATAAAGCAAAGAAGATTATATCAGTCGGGGTGTACAACCATTACAAGAGAGTGGCATCAATGCTTAGAGGAGATGAGGTTGAGATTGAAAAATCCAACATGCTTATGCTTGGACCTACGGGATGCGGAAAGACATATCTGGTTAAGACTTTGGCAAAACTTCTTAACGTACCGCTTGCAATAACTGATGCTACATCTCTTACGGAGGCCGGTTATATAGGTGATGATATCGAAAGTGTTATTTCTAAACTGTTAGCCGCGGCTGATAATGACGTAGAAAGAGCAGAACACGGAATAGTATTTATTGATGAGATTGACAAGATTGCCAAAAAGAGAACAACCAACAGCAGAGATGTCAGTGGTGAATCTGTGCAGCAGGGAATGTTAAAACTCCTTGAAGGTGCAGATGTTGAAGTGCCGGTTGGGGCTACCAACAAGAATGCAATGGTTCCTATGGTAACAGTTAATACAACCAATATTTTGTTTATATGTGCGGGTGCATTTCCTGACCTTGAAAAGATTATAAAAGAAAGACTTACAAAGAGTTCTTCAATGGGATTTAAGGCGGAACTTAAGGATAAGTATGATAATGACGAAAATATTTTATCGAAAGTCAGTGTTGAAGACCTTAGGGAATTTGGTATGATTCCTGAGTTCCTTGGAAGACTTCCGGTTGTATTTGCACTTAACGGACTGACTCTTGATATGATGATAAAGATTCTGACAGAACCAAAGAATGCAATACTTCGTCAGTACAAGAAACTTCTTGAGATGGATGAGGTTGAACTTGATTTTGATGAAGAGGCGCTTAAGGTACTGGCAAAAAAGGCTCTTGATAAGAAGACAGGTGCAAGAGCACTTCGTTCAACGCTTGAAGAATTTATGACAGACATAATGTATGAGATACCTAAAGATGACAATATAGGTAAAGTTACAATAACGGCAGATTATATTGATAATAAGGGAATACCTATTATAGAGATGAGACAGGCGGGGAAGAGTATAGAACATAAAGATGTTTTATGAATAGACTGAAATAAAAAGGTCATATATAAGATGGCATTATGTTCTGAGATTGCTTTTTCTAACGAATATGCGGATTATCTTTCATTTGTATCTATTCCTGAAAATGAATTTGTCATGGAGTACAACATTGAATGTCTGAATAAAATCAATAACAGATTTACTGTGGCATACGTTAAAAGAAGTGAGATAAGTTTTGACCAGCTTAATTCAAAAATTTCTGTTCCGAGGCTTTTTGCACCGATGGATGACGGAGCTTTGTTAAGCACGCAGGTTCAAAGAGTCAGGGATAATCCCTTTTTGGAACTTATGGGTAGTGGTGTAATGGTTGGAGTTGTTGATTCGGGAATCGATTAATTGAGTGTAACAGTTTTTACAGCGAGAAGGATGAGATATGCGTAAAATTAATTCATGCATCAGAAATTACACAGCAAGGGGATCTTTTGAAGCAAAGGATGTCAGAGTATTATTTATTGATGATGTTCAAAATGACATGAGTGTGGAAAGGGATCTTAAATACCTGTTTGGTATTGATTCAGACGTGTCAGCATCAACACCGGCCGTACTTACAAGAATTGTTGAAAAAAGGTATGATATTATATTTATAGATTACAGCCTTATTAACAATGACTTTGAAGAGATGACGGAAAAGATAAGGAAGCTTGGCAGCAGGAATCCTAAGTTGAGCCATTATTTTATGAGCGTTCCGATAATTGTTCTTGTGTCTAACAATGCCTGTGGCGGAAGAAAGATAGTTCTTGGTAACGGAATAGATGATTTTATTCCAAGACCAGTCCAGTTATATTATATTGACAGACTGATGCGTAAATGGCTGCCGGCTGACAAAAGAATAATGAAACATGTTAATGCTGATGCAGAGTATGAGCGAATGGAGAATATTTCTGACGAGGAGCTTCATGGAGACAAAGAACGGAATTATTGCAGGAATATCACGGTTCGCGGTATTGATATGGAAAGATGTCTTAAAGCGTGCGGATTTGACAAGAAGAAATTCTTGATGTTTATCGGTGAGTCGTATAAGATTGGGTTATTTCAAATTGAGGCAATAGAGACATGCATGAAAAGAAGAGATATCCCTAATTATATAGAACTTACAGGTAAGCTTAAGGATTTTGCGAAAGGTCTGGGAAGTGATACTTTATATGAATTGGCAAAGTCCCAGCAGATTGCGGCATACAGCGGTAATTATGCATATGTATTTGAGAGAAATGATAACCTCTTAGACTGCTATTACAAGATTGTAAGCAGTATGGGCGAGGTTTTGACTGAAAATAATATTTTTAAAATGAGCATTGGTGAACATGAACGACTTCCTATATCATATTTGGAATTTCGTAATGAAATGCTTTTGATATTTATGTATCTTGATGAGATAAGACCGTATACGGCGATGAAAGCTATTTATCGTCTTATACAGTGCCAGATTGGTGAAGATATGATAAAAAAGCTTACAGATGTGGTTGCTCTTATTGATGATATGGATTATGAAAGGGCGATGTACTATCTGACCGAAATACTCAGAAGTCAGGAGACGAGCATATGAAACAGATAATAATTGCCGATCCAAGAAAAGAAAATATAATGAATATTATGATAATGCTAGAGAAGGATTATGTGATATTTCCTGCCAGAAGTGCGGCGTGGATGCTTAAAGTGTTAAAACAAAAAGATATTGATCTTGTTATTATGAATATTGATATGGGTGGAGGCAACAGGGCACCGGGACTTATGAAAAAAATCCGTTCCAGCTACAGATATAAGGATTTACCATTCATAGTTGCATCGACAGACACAAGCGCTGATATCGGTAATGCAAGAGAATGCATATCGATGGGGAAGTGCGAGGCAATGGTTATTCCTATTGATAAAAGAGAAATTGTCTCGGCTGTTGAGGATATGTTACACTCAAATACCTGAACCCACTTTTTAAAAATCAGGATAATACAACAAGAATTCTTGGAATGTGGGATCAAAGTGACGAAGAATCATCTGATGGTGTACCGTTTGGAAGAAGCTATGATAAAGAAGAAATAGACAATGCTCTTGAGTTGGATGATCCATATGAAAATGTAGCATTAAAAGACGAAACAGGTCACGGAACATATATGGCGGGAATTGCCTGTGCAGGACCTGATCCTTCAATGGACTATTCAGGGATGGCGCCGTTTGCATCCATAGGTGTTGTTAAGCTGAAGGATTCAAAGCCTTACTTGAAAGAGTATTACGGTGTCAGGGAAGATGTGTACTGTTACCAGGAAAATGACATAATGCTCGGTGTGGATTATCTTGTTAAATTGGCAAACCGGTATGAAATGCCTCTTGTAATATGTCTTGGAATTGGAACAAACCTTGGAGATCATAACGGAACAGGTTACCTTGGAATGTATCTGGATTATTTGTCAGGAACGATAGGAAGAGCAGTATGTGTGCCTACCGGAAATGAAGGGAATAAGAGACATCATTACAGGGGGATGATGGATACTGAAGAGTCGATGCAGCAGGTAGAAATAAGAGTCGGAGGAGATATAAGAGGATTTACTCTTCAGTTATGGTCGCAGACTCCTGATGCGCTGGCTGTCGGATTTGAATCTCCTACAGGTGCGAAATACGACAAGATACCTGCCAGATTCGGTGAGAGCAGGCGGGTAAGGTTTATAATAGAAGGAAGCACTGTGGATGTGGATTATTGGCTTCTTCAGCAAAACGTGGGAGATGAGCTGGTTGAAATGAGATTTCATAATCCGACAAAAGGAATATGGAAAATAAATATATACAATGAGGGTGTCATTAACGGAAGATATGATATGTGGCTACCTTGTACGGAATTTGTGGGTGAAGAAACATTTTTTCTGCGATCTGATCCGGATGCAACTATAACGGAGCCGGCAAATGCGTCTATGGTAGTGTCGTGTGCTGGATTTGACCATGTGACAGATTCGATATATATTGCATCGGGAAGAGGATATACACGCTCTGAAAGAATAAAACCGGATATAAGTGCACCCGCACTCAATGTAATGGGACCTTCGCTCGAAGAGAGATATACTATTGGGAGCGGAACCTGCATAGCAGCAGCATTTTGTGCCGGAGCGGCAGCGTTGATATTTGAGTGGGCACTTGTGAGAAATAACGATGTAAGGCTTACGGGAAATCTTCTTAGAAAATATATGATACGAGGAGCAAGAAGAAATATTAACAGGACCTATCCTGATAATGAATGGGGTTATGGTGCTTTGGACGTGTATGGCATATTTGAAGCTATATTCAGATAAACGAAAGGTGATATAAAAATGGGAATAATAAAAGAAATATTTGGAGTAAGAAATACAAAAGATGAAGATATACTCATAAGCAAAAAGGATTTTGATGAAGCAAAACTTAAGGAACTTAACGATCAGGATTCACAGGTTAAGATAATCTACGGTAATGATGAAGACAAAGGGGATGAGACCGGAATTGACGTCCCTGAAGGAGCTTTTGTTAATAAAAACGGTGAGATAGAATATAAGATTGTTGAGATTGAGATTCATCCTGCAAGGATTGTGTGCCCGGATTGCGGAGGAATTACAATGGAAGGCCTTGAGTATTGCGATTTGTGCGGTGGGGAGCTAGGGTGAAACAGGGGGC
>CACXFB010000018.1 GCA_902766825.1 uncultured Lachnospiraceae bacterium | reverse complement strand
CATTGTAGCAGAACCAAGATGCTGGCTCATGATTCTTGTTCTTTTTCCGAGAACAAGCCAAGCAAGAAGGGAACCAATAATTGCGTTACCTATACCTGCCCATGTTGATGCAATACCGTATTTCCACCCAAACTGACCGGCATATCCAACGAATACTACGGCCGAAAAATAAGATGTTCCATAGGCGAAAGCTGTAAGCCATGGCCCAACAGAACGACCACCGAGAACAAACCCATTAACATCAGTGGCATGCTTGCGGCAATAAATTCCTATTCCCACAAGAATTGCAAAATAAACTACTAAAATAGATACTTTAACCATGTTAAATCTCCTTGTTTTTCACTGACCGGACAAAGCCGGATAACAACCAAATACAAGAAAAAATATATCATGGTATGAGAGGTTTATCAAGATAAAAATGAAGGTTGTTATGTCTTTTGACCTATTGAAATAATTACGATTTTTTTATAAAATTAATAAGCACGCATTATAAAGGGAAGAAATGAATATTTGTAACATTCAATGTTTAAAAATGATAATGCAAGGCAAGGGTTTTCGGAGGAAAAAAGGTAGTGAAAAGATATCGGAAGGTGAAGTTTGGGCTAATTTTTTGCCTTTTATTTGTATTGGTTTTTATATCTTCGTGTGCGCAGGAAAAAGATAAAACAAAAGAGCCGTTAACGCTGACTGTGTGGCATGTTTATGGTGAACAGACGGATTCGCCGTTGAATGATTTGATAGATGAGTTCAACAATACTGTCGGAAGACAGGAGGGAATTCGTATTCAGGTTGCGGCAGTTTCTAATACAAGCGACATTCATGATGATGTGCTTCGTGCCGCTAATAATGAGCCGGGAGCGGATGCTCTCCCGGACATATTTGTCTCATATCCTAAGACGGTTCTTGCAATGCCGGATTCGGATATCTTAGTTGATTACAAAGATTATTTCTCAGAGGATGAATTATCACAATATATTCCGGAGTTTATTGATGAGGGAGTAACGGATGACAGGCTTACTGTGTTTCCAGTTGCAAAATCTACGGAGATAATGTTTGTCAATAAAACTTTATTTGACCGTTTTGCTAATGAAACAGGAGTAACACTTGATAACCTTTCGACATGGAAAGGTTTGTTTGAGACCGCAAATTTATATTATGAAAAAACAGGTAAATCATTTTTTGTACATGACTACTGGTTTAATTATTTTCAGGTCGGCGTGACTTCCATGGGAGAGGATTTCTTTGATGGAGATAAAGTTGTGTGTAAGGATGCGTTTAATATTGCGTATGAGCAGATGGCAAAGGCTTCAGTGACAGGAAGTGTGTGGCTTGAAGACGGCTTTGCGACAGCACCGCTTCGAACAGGGGATGCGATTGTAAGTGTGGCTTCATCGGCAAGTGTTCTTTATTATGAGGATAAGGTAACTTATGAAGATAACAACTCGGAACCTGTTGAAGTTATTGCTCTGCCGGTACCTTGTTTTGAAGGTGCTAAAAAGATGGTTATGCAAAGAGGTGCAGGACTTTGTACGGTCAAGTCCACACCACAAAAAGAACAGGCGGCGGTTACATTTATCAAGTGGCTTACAAGTCCCGAGAATAACGTGAAATTTGTAACAAGTACAGGTTATATGCCGGTTACAAATGAGGCATTTGATCTTTTGCCTGAGGCGATAGATAAGCTTGATAATCCAAAATATAAGAGCCTTTATGAAGCGTATATTAAGACTCAGAAGGAATATAGTTTTTATACTGCTCCTAAGTTTGCAACATACCTTGAGACGGAGGATTCATTTGAGAAGGGAATACGAAAGCTGTTTAGGGATGCGGTTACAAGGTACGGACAAAATGAGGACT
This sequence comes from uncultured Lachnospiraceae bacterium, assembly GCA_902766825.1. Lineage (GTDB taxonomy): Bacteria > Bacillota > Clostridia > Lachnospirales > Lachnospiraceae > CACXFB01. The sequence goes on along the minus strand of CACXFB010000018.1, from coordinate 44,345 downwards.
GTAATTTTATAATACAGCAGACTTATGAAAGACTTGTTAATGATGTAGTTAAAGGGGAGTGATTACGGATGAAAAAAAGATTTGGTAACATAGCAAAGACTATAAAGGTTGCCCGTAAGCAGAATGTGACGCTAAGGGCAAGAATGATGTTATATCTTATATCCATGCTGTTAGCGGCAGTGGGAATTACCGTTCTTGTGTTTGTCGGATGCGGGATGTTCTGGAATGAAGAAGACAGGCTTTCCTGGGAACTTAATAATCATCTGGATAGGGTTTGTGATGAAGTCACATCGGACATGGATGAGTATGAGGGATATGCATATAATCTTTCACAGGATATCGGAGGAATTATTGAAGACTACATGTCTGACAAGGGCAAATCCATAGATAAGCTTAATAATTCCTCACAGGGATTGCTTGAGCTTCAGGAGCAGATGTATGGGAAAGTTTATGATACATACATGATGGCTAAGTGTAATGGTGTATATGTAATGCTTGATGCTACGGCAAACACAGGCATTGAAGATGCAAAAAATTCAAGAAGTGGTATATATATAAGAAAAGGTAACAGTGCCGGCAAGGTTGCTAAAAATCCTGTGCTCTACAGGGGGAATGCAAGTCTTGCAAAAGAAAATGGAGTGGAACTTCATACGAGATGGAATCCTGAGTTTGATATAAATGATATGACATCTGTTAAAGACGGTAATGGCGATATGATATGGTCTGATAAGGAAAAACTGTCGGGGACATGGGAAGATATCATACAACTTAGGACGCCGGTAACAGGCAGTGACGGTCAGTTCTACGGAATATGTGGAGTTGATTTAAACAGCCAGTATTTCCAAAGTAAATATTCTGTTCATGAATCACAGTTTGGCACGATTATTACGGTTATAGCACCTGTAAATGATAATGTTATTGAGATTGACAGAGGAATGACGGGAGATACGCAAGGCACATGGCTTGGAGGAACGGAAGAGTTAGAAGGGCGTAAAGGGAAAAAATATATTACATACAGTTGCGAAAACGGCAGTTATCTGGGAGTTCAAAAAGAACTTGGCATTAACGGAGACGACGGTGAAAAATGGGCAGTTGGAGTAATGGTTCTAAAATCCACAAGCATGAGGCAGATACATAAAAAACGTATTATGGTAATGATTGTAGTTGCACTTTTTGTAGCTGCCATGATACTTCTTGCATTTTATCTTTCAAGAAAATTTGTTAAACCTATACTTGAGGGCTTTGAGGATATCAAGGATGACGGAAAAGAAAGTGCTCAGTCAGAACTTCGTATTACTGAGATAGAAGAACTTAAGGAATTTGTTCTATCAAGGAAAGAAAGAAAGCGAATTAATGAGCTGCCTGAAAAAATAGAAGAAATGCTTGTGGAATTTAAAAACAGAACCGAACTGCTAACTCCTACGGAGCACATTATTTTAAATTATTATGTTAAAGATTATGTTCTTGATGATATTGCAAAAGAGATGTTTATAAGTATTGGAACGGCAAAAAAACACAACACGAACATGAATAAGAAACTGGATATATCTACCAGAAGCCAGCTCATGGTATATATCGAGCTGTTTAAAAGATGTAATCGTCTTGAAGATATAGTGTATGAACCTACATAACGAAATGATAGGCCTATAGCCCTAAAAATGTGGTAAAAAGGGATGTACTACTTAGTAGTATATCTCTTTTTTGCGTTTTTGGGGGCTAAAATACGACTCCGTTGTATAACAGTGCAGAAGGTTCGAGCCTTTTGAGAACACGTCTTGTACCTGTTCCTCCTAACGCAATGGTTTCACAGATTATTGAGATGAGAAATAAAAAATAGAGAGTGATTGCAAGTAACTTATTGTATATAAGAGAGAACAAAGATGAGTGAAGTAAAAGACAATGAGGAAAATAAAGCTGAGAAAGTAACAGCTGAAAAAATAGATTTTAGTGCAAAAAGGAGAAGTGAAATATGGCTATGACAGACCTTGATAAGAAAGTTGAATTGATAGTAAACCAGTTGTTTGAGAGATTTAATATGGCGACACAGATTGCCCTTGATGAAAACAAAAAATTTGAGCAGGCGCAGGAGATTTTTGAAGAGACACTGGCGGTTCTTGATTATTACGGCTGCAATGAAAATACAGCAGACCAGTTCATTAATTTTTCAAAGGAAGAGTTATAAAAAAATCGTTATTTTTCTATAAGGTCACTTAACTTCTTTCCATAAAAATATTCATGAATCATATTGTCGTACTCCGACCACATAGGAAGAGTTTTGCACTCCCCGCGCTTTGGGCAGTCAAAGTCACTGCTTGCAAGGCAGGCAACAGATGAGAGTTTTCCCTCCATAAGTTCAAGTATTTCACCAACCGGGTATTCTTCTGGCTTTCTGCACAGGCGGTAACCGCCGCCTTTGCCGCTGGCACCTTTAACAAGTCCGCCGGCAACCATCTCTTTAACAATGCTTTCTAAATACTTTTTAGATATCCCCTGTCTGTCGGCTATATCCTTTAATGGTATGTAGCCGACTTCATTAGGTTCATTTTCTGCTAAATCTATCATAACGCGAATTGCGTAACGTCCCTTTGTAGATATCATAATTAATTCCGCCTTTTTTTCTTTTATATTTTTTTAAATGTTTCACCTATTATACCGCAGGGTTAATGGGTAAATCAAGAGCTAAATTAATTTTTTGACTGAAGAAAAAATCCAGATGAAAAAAATTTTTTCTTAAAACCTATTGACATGGTAGGTTAATAGGAATATAATCGTGGCACAGTCGGTTGTAAGACCCCAGGGTAAGAAAATTACATGAATTTGAAAGGAGACATGATAAATGATATATGCAGATAACGCTGCCACAACCAAGATGAGTGAGTTGGCAATTAATACAATGGTTAAAGTAATTAATGAGACATTTGGTAATCCTTCAAGCTTATACACAATTGGACAAAGAGCCAAGGAAGTGCTTGAGAAAGCAAGAGAGGATGTTGCACAGGTAATAGGAGCTAATCCAAGAGAGATTATATTTACTTCCGGTGGAAGCGAAGCTGACAATCAGGCGATTATAACAGCGGCTAACATTGGAAAAAAGAAAGGTAAGAAGCACATTATTTCAACGGCATTTGAACATCATGCAGTACTTCATACTCTTGCAAAATTAGAAAAAGAGGGATTTGAGATTACACTTTTGGATGTTCATGAGAACGGAATAGTTACAGTGGAAGATGTGAAAAATGCACTTCGCGAGGACACAGCACTTGTAACAATTATGTATGCAAATAATGAGATTGGAACAATCCAGCCGATAAGTGAGATTGGTAAGCTTTGCCACGAGAAAGGTGTTCTTTTCCACACAGATGCCGTTCAGGCAGTAGGACATATTCCTGTAAATGTTATTGATGACAATGTGGATATGCTTAGTGCTTCATCTCACAAGTTCCATGGACCTAAGGGTGTAGGTTTCCTCTATGTTAAGAAAGGAATTCCTATTTCCAACCTTATAGAAGGAGGAGCTCAGGAGAGAGGCAAGAGAGCGGGCACAGAAAATGTTCCGGGAATCGCAGCAATGGCAGCAGCGCTTAAGGAGGCTGTAAGTAAGCTTGATGAGACAAGCGCATCAGTTAAGGCTAGAAGAAATCGTCTTATTGAAGGATTAAAACAGATTCCACACAGTGCAATTAACGGCGATGAAGAAAACAGACTTCCAAGCAACGTTAATTTCTGCTTTGAAGGAATCGAAGGAGAGTCACTTCTTCTTTTACTTGATGATAAAGGAATATCTGCATCATCAGGAAGTGCATGTACATCAGGCTCGCTTGATCCAAGCCATGTTCTTTTAGCAATAGGAAGAGTGCATGATGTGGCACACGGTTCGTTAAGACTCAGTCTTGGTGAGGATATAACAGATGAGCAGGTTGATGAACTTATTAAATCAGTAAAAGAAGTTGTTGAATATTTAAGAAGTTTTTCTCCTATCTGGAGAGATCTTGTAGCCGGTAAAAAGGAATTCATTTTATAGAAAACGGAGGTATAGTTATGGCTTTATATAGTGAGAAAGTAATGGATCATTTTCGTAACCCTAGAAATGTAGGAGTAATAGAGGATGCCAATGGAATAGGTGAGGTTGGTAACGCTAAGTGTGGCGATATTATGAAGATGTATTTAAAGATTACAGATGAAGTAATCGAAGATGTTAAGTTTGAGACGTTTGGATGTGGAAGCGCAATCGCTTCAAGTTCAATGGCTACAGAGCTTATAAAAGGAAAGCCTTTATCAGAGGCAATGAAACTTACTAACCAGGCTGTTGCAGAGGCGCTTGATGGGCTTCCTGATTATAAGATGCACTGTTCAGTGCTTGCCGAAGAAGCAATAAAATCAGCGATTGATGATTATAATTCAAAAAAATAATGTGGTAAAGGAGAAACTGAATATATGGAAAGAGGCATAGAAACACGATGCCTTCATCTTGAAGAGACAGAGCAGATAATTGAGAATTTTGGGGCAATCAGTTACCCGATATATCAGACGGCAACTTATGCACATCCGGCAGTGGGAAAGAGCACAGGTTATGATTACAGCAGACTTCAGAATCCTACAAGAGAAAGACTTGAGAAGATAGTTGCAAATCTTGAAGGCGGAATTGATGCTTTTGCTCTTTCAACGGGTATGGCTGCAATTACTCTTTTGATGGAGATATTTAAACCGGGAGACCACATTGTATCAGAGGTTGATTTGTATGGAGGAAGTATAAGATTATTCGATAATGTTTCAAGAAAAAACGGCTTGGAATTTACATATATTAATTGTTCTGTTGATGATGTTGAAGAGGCGATAAGACCTAACACAAAGGCCATTTATATAGAGACACCGACAAATCCGATGATGAGGATTGCGGACATTTCAAAGATTCATGAGATAGCAAAGAAACATGATTTGATTTTGATAGTTGATAACACATTTTTGACACCGTATTTTCAGAACCCTCTTAAACTTGGTGCAGATGTTGTTATCCATAGTGCAACAAAGTTCCTTGGTGGTCACAATGACACACTTGCAGGTTTTATAGTTACTAATAATGAAAAGATACAGGAGAGACTTAGATTCCTTATTAAGACTACAGGTTCGGGGCTTGCGCCTTTTGACAGCTGGCTTATATTAAGGGGAATTAAGACTCTTGGAGTAAGGATGGACAGATCATCAAAGAATGCACTTGAGATTGCTAAATGGTTAAAAGAGCAAGACATTGTTACGGACGTATTTTATCCTGGATTGCCTGAACATCCGGGACATGAAATTGTGAAAAAGCAGGCAAGAGGATTTGGCTCAATGCTTACCTTCAGAGTAGATACCGAGGAACACGCTCTTGGAATTCTTGAAGGTGTAAAGATGATAAAGTTTGCGGAAAGTCTCGGAGGTGTCGAGACACTCATTACATATCCTACTACACAGACGCATGCGGATGTGCCAGAGGATGTAAGACTTAAAAACGGTATAACCCCGACTACTTTAAGGGTTTCAACAGGTATAGAAAACATTGAAGATCTGATAGGTGAATTATCTGAGGTATTTGCAAATTTATAAGCATGGTGGAAATATTCACTATATAAACATTGTGCATACATTCACTACATAAAGGAGGTGGCTTCATGTCAGAAAGAAACATAGATTTTGATAAGATAATTAATAGAAAAGGAACGGATTGTTTAAAGTACGATTTTGCCGTAAGAAGAGGTATGCCTGAAGATGTGCTTCCGCTTTGGATAGCTGACATGGATTTTGAGACCTCTTCATATGTGGAGGATGCCCTTGTTGAGAGAGCAAAGCATGCTGTGTTTGGCTACAGCGAATCGAAAGAAGAATATTTTGAAGCGGTTGCCGGCTGGATGAAAAGACATCATGAATGGGATGTTAAGATTAACTGGCTTATTAAGACACCGGGAGTCGTATTTGCACTTGCTATGGCTGTAAAGGCATTTACCGAAAAAGGAGATGCAGTACTGATTCAGCAGCCGGTGTATTACCCGTTCTCGGAAGTCATTGAGGATAATGACAGAGTTGTTGTAAGCAATGATCTTGTGCTTGGTGAGGATAACAGATATCATATAGATTTTGAAGATTTTGAAAAGAAGATAAAAGAGAACAATATCAAGCTGTTTTTGCTTTGCAATCCGCACAATCCGTCGGGCAGGGTATTTACAAAGGAAGAACTTACAAAGCTTGGTGACATATGTGTTGCCAACAATGTTATAGTTGCAAGCGATGAGATACATAATGATTTCGTATTTAAAGGAAAACATACAGTGTTTGCATCTATAAAAAAGGAGTTTGAAGATATATCGATTACATGTACTTCACCAAGCAAAACCTTTAATCTTGCAAGTATGCTTATATCCAACATTTTTATTCCAAACAGGGAAATAAGACAAAGATTCAGACATCAGGTAGCAGCGGCAGGAATGAGCCAGCTTGGAGTTCTTGGACTTGTTGCAACAAAAGCTGCATATGAACACGGAGACGAATGGTACAATGCAATGATGGATTATGTAGGAAAGAACATTGACTATGTTAAGGAATACGTAAAAGAAAATCTGCCGGGTGTACGTGTTGTAGAAGGCGAGGGAACATATCTTTTGTGGCTTGATTTTACCCGCACTGGAATTGATGCAAAGGAACTTGACAGACGAATTATTCATGAAGCAAAACTGTGGCTTGACAGTGGAATTATTTTTGGCAAAACAGGCGAAGGTTTTCAGAGAATTAATGTTGCGACGAGGAGAGCAATAATTACGGAGTGTCTTGAAAGAATAAAAACTAAGGTGTTAGGTTATTAAAAATCAGGAGGCATTCATATGACGATTTTACAGCTTAAATACGTAATAGCTATCGCCGGTGGATCTTCTTTCAGGGAGGCTGCAAGCAAACTATTTGTTTCGCAGCCCGCACTCTCTCTTGCTATAAGGGAATTGGAAGAGGAACTTGGCATACAGCTTTTTGAAAGAACCAACAAAGGTATACATGTAACAAAAGAAGGAGAAGAATTTCTTGTGTATGCAAAAAAAGCGGTAAGCCAGTATGGCCTGATTGAGGACCGGTATCTTGAAAAAGGAGATAAAAAAGAGCATTTTGGTGTGTCCATGCAACATTATGTGTTTGCTGTACATGCCTTTGTTAACGTTGTGAAGAAACATGACAGTGCAAAGTACGTCTTCTCCGTTAAGGAGACAAAGACGGATGAGGTTCTTGAGAATGTTAAGGATTTAAAAAGTGAAATCGGCGTCATTTCATTTTCAAACAGCAATGAAAAAGTAATGAAGAAGCTGTTTCGTGAATATCATCTAAAATTTGTTCCTCTGATGAAAAGGAATACATATGTTTATGTGTGGAAAAATCATCCGTTAGCAGACAGAGAATCGTTGTCATTAGAGGAACTTGAAGATTACCCATGTGTATCATTTGACCAGAATAACGAAGGGGAATTCTACCTTCCTGAGGAGGCTCTTAGCAATTATGATTTTGCCAGACTGATTAAGTCTAATGACAGAGCTACAAGTGCAGAGCTTATGAGCGCACTTAACGGATACTCAATTGGAACAGGTAATATGACTGACAGTGTTGCACTTAAGGATGAGTTTATAAGTATCAAACTGCTAGAGGAAGACCCTTTAACTATCGGCTATATTATCAGGGATAAGCATAACTTAAGTGAGATAGGAACAGCTTATATTAAAGAGCTTGAACAATATAAAGATTATGAGGATTAAAGAATATTTACTGTAATAATCCGGCTATATAAGTGACATAAAAAAATGTTATCACAGACGATAAAATTTGAGGATTATACAACAACGGCTGCAGATGATATAGTTCTTCTTGCAGAGAATATCAAAAAAATTTATCGAGGTGATTAACATGAAAAAATGTACAAAAAGATTAATGTCACTTATGTTAGCCGGAATTTTTGTTGTAGCAAACATTACAGGTTGTGGTAAAAGTGATGAATCGAAAAAATCAAGTGATGATGTAGATATTGTTATCGGTACAGCCAACGGTTCGCTTTGTCTTGCTCCGTTACATATTGCTATTGATAACGGATATTTTGAAGAAGAATTTAAAAAAGAAGGCCTTACATGGCGTGTTGAAGAAATCGATATGGGAAACATTTCAGAGCTTGTTGCTTCGCAGCAGATTGATGCATCAACACAACTTGCCGGAGCGATGATTCCTCAGATTGATAACGGTCTTGAAATAAAGTTTACTGCAGGAATACATACAGGATGTACCAAGGTATATTCAAATAATCCGGATGTTCATTCAATCGCGGATCTTAAAGGGAAAAAGATTGGTGTTCCGTCTCTTGGAGATTCATCGGTTGTAGCATTAAAGAGAATTCTTCACGATGAAGGAATCGGAGTAACAACAGATAACCTTGAAGTTGAATGGGTTGTATATGCACTTACCGATCTTCCGCTTGCACTTGAAAACGGAGCTGTCGATGTTGCAGCACTTCATGATCCTGTAGCGTACAGCGCCGAACAGGAATATGGATTTGAAAAAATCCTTGATCTTAGTACAGATGAGAAGTTTAAAGACGAATACTGCTGTATGTCATTTGTAACTTCAAAGCTTGCAAAAGAAAATTCTAAGGCCGCAGCCGCATACACAAGAGCAATTCTTAAAGCCAGCGCATTTGTTGAGGCTGATCCAAAAGAAGCTGCAAAGATTCAGATAGATAATAACCAGTGTTCAGGAGATGTGGAAACAAATGCCTCATTGCTTGAGTCATACAAATATGCCCCATCAGTAAGTATTGCATCACAGACAATTTACAATGCAGCAAGCGAACTTATCCGTATAGGTGAATTAAAGTCTGATGATCCTGATTCATTTATAGAGAAGGCATTTGAGAAGTTTGATAATGTGCCTGATTCTTATAAGTATGAAAACGGTGAGTTTGTTGAAGTAAATGAATAATATGTCAGGGGGGATTAAATGAAGAAATATCTTAGTGTCGCACTGAAACTGTTGCTTCCTTATATTGCAATAGGTATCTCCGTTCTGGTGTATTATTCGGTGGCTGATAACGGTAAGCAGAAGAAAACACAGTATCCATACTATATATATTTTCTGCTTGTTATAGGAGCGGTATTGCTCGTGGCAACTCTAGTCAGTGTGTTTTATAGAAAAATCAGAAAAGATATTATATATAAATCGCCTTTTATAGCGGGAGTTGTAGTGTTTTTAATGGGACTTAATTACATAACTTCTAAGACGCTGCTACTTCCGGTTTTGTATTTCCCGTCGCTTGACAGAATAATCGGACTGATTGTGGAAAACAGAGTGTTTTTGCTTGAAAATGTTCTGGATTCGTTAAAGTTACTTCTTACGGGATTTGTGTGGGGAGCAACGGTAGGATTTTTAACAGGACTTGCACTTGGATATTCAAAGCATGTTGGTTACTGGCTCAATCCTGTTACAAAAGTAATCGGACCTATTCCCACAACGGCATGGATACCATTAGCGTTGTCGGTATTTCCTTCAACACATGAGGCAAATGTATTTCTTATCGCATTTGCGGTATGGTTCCCGGTAACGCTTATGACAAGCAGTGGAATACAGTCAATAACAAATGTACATTTTGAGGTTTCAAGAACCCTTGGTGCTTCAACGATTTATCAGATAATCCATGTTGCAATACCTGCAGCGATGCCAAGTATTTTCCTTGGAATATTCTATGGAACGGTATCATCATTTGCAACACTTATGGCTGTAGAGATGAATGGTAATTCATCCGGAATAGGATGGTATATCAACTGGCAGAAATCGGTGATGCTCTATGACGGCGTGTATGCCGGACTGATTATTATCGCCGCAATATGTTCACTGACGCTTACAATTCTTTTTAAAGTCAGGGATAAAGTATTGGTATGGCAGAAGGGAGTAATCAAATGGTAGGAGAAATAAGAATAGAAAATGTATATAAAAAGTTCAAAAGCCTTGATCCGACAACAGATGATGTAGTAGCACTTAACGGTTTTTCGCTTGATATAAAGCCGGGATCATTTATAAGTCTTATCGGACCGTCAGGATGCGGAAAATCAACGCTCCTTCGAATTATAGGAGGACTTGATAAGGCAACAAGCGGAGAGATTTATCTTGACGATAAGCTTATTAAAAAGCCGGGAAGCGACAGAGGATTCGCATTCCAGGGATCCAATCTTTTTCCGTGGCTTAACGTTGAAAGAAACATTGCTTTTGGATTAAAGGCAAGGCATATTTACAAAGACAAAAAGAAAGATGTAAGTGAGTATGTAAAGCTTGTAGGGCTTGAAGGCTTTGAAAAATCTTATCCGCATCAGCTTTCAGGAGGAATGCAGCAAAGAGCATCGCTTGCCAGAGCCCTTGTCGGTCATCCGGCAGTACTTCTTTTAGACGAGCCGTTAGGAGCGCTTGATGCATTTACAAGAATGAACCTTCAGGATGAAATACTTAACATCTGGAAAGAACACAATATGACAATGATTATGGTTACACATGATGTTGATGAAGCGATATATATGTCAGATCAGGTAGTTGTCATGTCGGCAAGACCGTCTAAGGTTGAAGCAGTTATTGACATCGATCTTCCAAGACCGAGGGCAAGAGCACAGGATACATTCCAGGAATACAGAACAAGAATTCTTAACGTGCTTAACCTTGGCGGAAAAGTGGATGAGATTGAATATTACTTATAATTTTTAAAAAAGAGAGGATTAATAAAATGAAAAACAGATTAGCAGTATCTTTGATTTATATTATAGCAGGATTATTAGTTATTTTAATACCGACAGTATTGTTGCCGGTGTGCGGTGCGTCAGAAAAGAAGATGGCATGCCATTACACAAAGCAGGCAGAGATTGGTGTCGGAGCAATTATTATTTTCTCAGGAATTGCGGTTCTTCTTTTAGGAAATGAGCTTATAAGAGCAGGAATAAGTCTTTATCAGGCAGCAATAGCAGTGCTTGTCGTTCTTTTACCGGCTAAGCTTACCGGACTTTGCAAGATGAGCGAGATGTCATGCCGCGCAAAGACTTACCCTGGACTCATTGTTATCGGAGTACTTTTATTTGTAGTTTCAGTTGCTGAATTTATATATCTGTTTGTTAAGAACGGAAAGGATAATCATGATAAAGAAAGTGCTTAAGCAGTTACAGAGAAATAAGTTACAAAGTGTATTCTTGTTCGTTCCGGTTTTCATATTGTCTGCGATATTGTTTGGAAGTGTGGTTATTGACACGGGACTTAAAGAGGGAACAAAGAACCTCGAAAAAAGAATGGGTGCAGATCTTATGATTGTTCCGCAAGGAGAAAAAGATCTTGCAGGAAGCATTATCTCGGAAGGAGCAAGAGGTACATTTTATTTAGAACGTTCAGTATATGATATAGCATTGAAAACTAAAGGAGTTGCTGCTGCAACTCCACAGTTTTTTTTAAAGTCACTTGCAGCGGACTGCTGTAGCAGTGAAGTGGAAATCGTTTTTTATGAACCAAAGACGGATTTTATAATTCATCCATGGATAAGTAAGGAGTATGAAAAACAGCAGGATAAAAATGAGGTGGTTGTAGGAAGTTCGATTAATGAAGAGGAAGGCGGCGTAATCAAATTATTTGGAAGACAGTATAAGATTGCAGCGAGAATGGCAAAGACAGGTACCAGCCTTGACAGTTCTGTGTATTTTACTTTTGAATCTATGGATACCGTAATAAATGATGCCATTAATAAGGGATCATTTTTAACAAAACAGCAGACAAAATCAGACATTATCTCGTCGGTGTTCGTAAATGTGAGTGAAGGATACGATGAAAGTGAAGTGTTTGAAAATATAAAAAATAATACAACGCAAAAGATAGATGTTGTATATCCAAAACAGATTGAAAAAAATATTTCCGTAAGTATCGACGGCATCTACAGTGCCTTACATATGGTTTCAACTGTGACGCTTGTACTTATTTTTGTGATTCTTATATGCGTCAACATTATTATTGCAAATGAGAGAAAAAGAGAAATCGCTCTTTTTGGAATAGTGGGGGCAACAAAGAAAAAAATAATTAATATGGTCTGTCTGCAAAGCTTGTTCGTTGGTGCTGCCGGAGGGATTGCAGGAGGGCTTCTTGGGGCACTGTTTACGATTCCGTTCGGTGATTATATTGGAATGAAGCTTGATATGCCGTATCCAGGTCCTGCGGCATTAGAAACTGTATTATTACTGGTGATTATCACAGTGATTGCAGCAGGAATCGGATTTGTAACATCATTGATTCCTGTGTGGCGTTTAAGTCAAATTGCACCGTACACTGCACTAAGACGTGATGGAGATTAGAGAGTTAGAAAGGATTGATAGTTTGGAGATTCAGGCAGTAAATGTGGGCATGAAATTTAAAAACAGGGTTATACTTGATAATCAAAATATTACTTTTCAAAGTGGAAAATTAACGGTTATAACAGGCCCTTCGGGAAGTGGAAAAAGTACACTTCTTGCAATATTAGGAGGATATATGAAGCCAACGATTGGACATGTGAAGATAGGTGAAAAAGATATAACCGGTTTAAAAGAAAAAGAGCTTGCACTGCTTCATGCAAATAATATAGGGTACCTTCCACAATGGAATGTAATGCTTAAAAAGAGCAGTGTTCTTGAAAATGTGATTTTACCGGCAATCATAAATGATGAAAAAAAACATGAGGGAGAATATTTAGAAAAAGCAATAGAGCATCTTAATGCTCTTGGAATTGAGGAGCAAAAAGATAATTATCCATATGAGTTGTCAGGGGGAGAATTAAAAAGAGCATCACTTGCAAGAGCACTCATAATGGAGCCGGATATTCTTATTGCGGATGAGCCGACAACGGGGCTTGATGCGGTAACTGCCACAAGGATTTTAGAATACATGGCAGATTATACAGCCAGAGGAAAGACAGTAATAATTGCAACTCATGACGATAAAGCGCATGATTATGCAGATGTAATATATGACCTTGCTATAAAGAATGTTTATAACGCGTAATAAAATATGCGAAATTTTCAAATCACTCAAACGATGATATTATTTCTTTATCACAAAACATCAAAGGAGGATATCACTGGTTGAGCGAGACGAGAAATACATATAAAGATTTGCAGAACTCACACCCATGTTTTGGCGGGCACAAGAACAATGCAGGAAGAATTCATCTCCCGGTAAGTCCAGGATGTAATATAGCCTGTAGATTTTGCGACAGAACAATTAATGATGTAGAAGAAAGACCCGGCGTGACTTCAAAAGTATTAAAGCCACAGCAGTGTGAGGAGATTTTAAAGAAAGCTCTTGATATTTGCCCTGATATTAAGGTGGCAGGAATTGCAGGCCCCGGAGATACATTAGCTTCTGATTATGCGTTGGAAACATTTAAGATTGTTAAAGAGAAATTTCCGAATCTCATTAAGTGTATGAGTACTAACGGACTTTTACTTGCAGAGCGTGCCGACGAAGTTATTGAAGTCGGCATCGATTCTCTTACGGTAACTGTAAATGCAGTTGATCCGGTTATCGAGAGCAAACTTAATTCTTACATTATATATCATGGTGAAAGAATATATGGAGAGGAAGGCGCAAAGATACTTATAAAAAATCAGCTTGAAGGAATTAAAAAAGTAGCAGCAGCCGGAATAACAGTTAAGGTTAACACAGTTTTGGTGCCGCAGATTAACGGTGATCATATTGAGGAGATTGCAAAGACGGTAAAAGAAGCCGGAGCTTCAATATATAACATTATCCCGTTGATACCGCAGTACGAATTAAAGGATTACAAAGCACCTGAATGTGCACAGATTGATGAAGCCAGAACAAAGGCATCAAAGTACATAGATGTGTTTAGGCATTGTCAGCACTGTAGAGCGGATGCTGTAGGAGTCCCTGGTAAATCCGAATACGGAGATAAGATCTACCAGAGAAGATTAAATGTTAAGGAGACATTTTCTCATGGCTAGAGAAAAGTTCTTAGTTGCGGCAGCTTCAAGTGACGGAATTGTTGTTAACAGACATTTTGGTAAGGCAGACAGATTTTTTATATATGAAGTATCTGATGAAAAAACTGAATTAATTGAAGTAAGACAGACAGAACCTGTATGTGAGAATGGAAATCATGATGAGGAGAGATTAGAGGCAACGGCAGACCTGTTGTCAGACTGTAATTACCTGATTGTTAGTAAGATTGGTAATGGTGCCGCAAATGTTGTGACGGCAAAGGGGATTGAACCATACGAGATTCCGGGGATTATAACGGAGTCGATAGAGCAGTTGATAAAGTTTATCAAAATAAATGAATTATTTTTATAGAAGAAAGGAAAGAGAATTATGAGTGAATTAAGACAGATAGCGATATACGGAAAAGGTGGAATCGGTAAATCAACAACAACACAGAACCTTACAGCAGGTCTTGTGGAGCATGGAAAGAAAGTAATGGTTGTAGGATGTGATCCTAAGGCAGATTCGACAAGACTTCTTCTTGGCGGACTGGCACAAAAAACCGTTCTTGATACAATCAGAGAAGAAGGAGAAGACATCGAGCTTGATCGTATCTTAAAGGAAGGATACGGCGGAACAAGATGTGTTGAGTCAGGCGGACCTGAGCCTGGTGTAGGATGTGCCGGAAGAGGTATCATCACTTCAATCAACATGCTTGAGAATCTCGGAGCTTACACTGATGATCTTGATTATGTATTTTATGACGTACTTGGCGACGTTGTCTGCGGTGGTTTTGCAATGCCGATTAGAGAAGGTAAAGCCAAGGAAATCTACATTGTAGCAAGCGGTGAGATGATGGCTTTATATGCAGCAAACAATATTTCAAAAGGTATCAGAAGATATGCAAGAACAGGTGGAGTAAGACTTGGCGGAATCATTTGTAACTCAAGAAATGTTGACAGAGAGCTTGACCTTTTAAGAGCATTCTCAAAGGAACTTGGAACAAAACTTCTCTATTTTGTACCTAGAGATAATGTGGTTCAGCACGCAGAGATTAACAAAAAGACTGTAATAGAATACAAGCCGGATTCAAATCAGGCACAGGAGTATCGTAATCTTGCGCAGGCTGTAATTGAGAACGAGGATTTTGTTATTCCGACACCAATGACTCAGGAAAGACTTGAAGAGATTCTTATGGAATACGGAATGATGGAACTTGCAGACGATTACAAGATCTAATGGGAAGGAGCAGGATCAATGAGTATCAATTTAAATAACTCAAATGTGGCAACCAGAGAAAACAGAATTGGTTCCATAACAGGATATGTAGGAACACTTAAGGACCTGGCACAAAAAAGTGAATGTGGAACACTTAAAGGATGTTCAAGATGTTTTTCACAGTCAAGTACATGTCTTTCTATGTGTGGACTTTCACAGCTTGCAGGAATTCGTGATGTAGCAATTATTCATCACGGACCTGCCGGATGTTCCGTAACAGGAGCAGGTTCATATTATATGTCTAGAGTAATGGCTAAGAAAAGAGGCGTTACAAGCGGCACTATATATGTAGGAACGGATATGAATGAAAATGATACAATCTTTGGTTCTACAAAGGCACTTAAGGATGTAATACTCGAAGTTAACAAGAGATATTCTCCTAAGGCTATATTTGTATCAAGTTCATGTGCAACCGGTATTATCGGTGAGGATATTGACAGCATCGTTGATGATGTCCGCGAGGAAGTAGGAGTACCTATCGTTGCAGTTCACTGTGAAGGATTCAAATCAAGAATCTGGGCAACAGGTTTTGACATATCAGACCATGCGGTATTACAGGGAATTGTTCAGCCACCAAGAGAAGGCGTTAAGACTAATAAGATTAACTTTAAGAATTTCTTTGAGAGTGCAAGACCAGAGATTATAGAGATGTTTAAACAGTTTGATCTTGATCCGGTATTTTTATACTGTAATTCAACTGTTGAGGAACTGTCTCATCTTTCTGAAAGCATCGCAACAACATGTATATGCGGAACTTTGGGTAATTACCTTGGTAACGGTCTTGAAGAAAAATACGGTGTGCCATATGTAAGAAGTATTAACCAGTGTGGTATCACAGGTTTTGAGACATGGCTTAGAGAGATTGGAAAAGTTACAGGCCGAAGCGATAAGATTGAAAAATATATCGAGGAGCAAAGAGCAATCTACATTCCTCAGATTGAAGAAGTCAAGAAAGAACTTAAAGGTCTTACAGCCGTTCTTGGAATGGGACCTGGATATACATTCGAGGTTTCAAGAGTTCTTGATGAACTTGGAATCAAAGTTGTATGGGCTCTTGCATGGCATTATGACAAGAAGTATGAGAACGGAGATGTTCCTCCTTCAATGAAATACCTTCTTGATAATGATATTGATTTTGAGGCAAGTGTTGCTGATCAGCAGAACTATGAGGTTATGAATATACTTAAAAAATACAATCCTGATATGTACTTATCACGTCATCCGGGCTCAACAGTATGGGCAATCAAGAACGGAACACCTGCGGTATATGTTGCAGATGAGTATATGATATTTGGTTACAAACATACACTTGAGTTTGCAAAGACTATCCTTGATACAATAAGAAACAGAAGTTTTGAGGAGAATCTTGCAAAGAGATCAAAGCTGCCATACACAGACTGGTGGTATAAGCAGAATGTAAATGCATTTTTAGAGGAGGCAAAGTAATGGCAAAATTATTGGATAAACAAAGATATAAATGTGCTCTTGCAGCTATGCAGACAGTACAGGCGATTGACAGAGCACTTCCTGTGTTACATTCGGGTCCCGGATGTGCACAAAAGCTCTCCGATACGAATGGCAGCTCAGGATATTTCTCACCAAACATATTTCCATGTACAAGTATCAATGAGAAAGACGTAGTGTTTGGTGGTGTTAAAAAGCTTCATTCAACAATTGATAATGCATTAAAGGTTATAGATGCAGACCTGTATGTTGTTCTTACAGGATGTATTCCTGAGATAGTCGGAGACGATTCCGGTGAAGTTGTGTCTGAGTTTGCAGACAGCGACAAGCCTGTAATATATGCACCTACAGCAGGATTTAAAGGAAATAACTACAAAGGTCATGAGCAGGTTATCGATGCGATTATCGATCAGTACCTTAAGAAATCAGATACAAAACAAAAAGGTCTTGTTAACATCTGGGCCGATGTTCCTTACCAGGATTTATTCTGGCTTGGTAACATAAGAGAGCTTGAAAAGCTTGTGTCTGAACTTGGACTTACACCTAACACAATATTCGGATACAACAGAGGTATAGATAATATCAATAAGATTCCTGAGGCTGAATTCAATCTTTTGGTTTCTCCATGGGTAGGTCTTTCAAATGTTAAAAAGTTAGAGCGCAAGTTTGGAACACCTTACCTTCATATTAAGACACTTCCTATCGGTGCAACACAGACAAGTGCCTTCTTAAGAGAAGTCGGTGAGTTTGCAGGTGTTGATAAGGAAAAGGTTGAGTCAGTAATCAAGGAGCATGAGGATTATTATTACTATCTTATCGGAAGATATGCTGATCTGTTCCTTGAGAACCGTGTTATCAACAAGCAGTTTACTGTTGTGGCAGATGCACAGTATGCACTCGGAATTACCAAGTTCCTTGTAAATGACCTTGGACTTGTTCCGGCAAAACAGTTTGTTGTTGATGATACACCAACTAAGTACAGAAAAGAAATCGAGGAAGAATTTAAGAACCTTAACTTTGGTATTGAGGCAGAGGTTTCATTTGAGACAGACGGATACAAGATTCATGAGGAAATTAAGACTCATGATTATCATGGTTATCCTCTTGTACTTGGCGGATACTATGAGAAGGAAGTTACCGAAAGCCTTAAAGGTAACTACATCAATATATCATGGCCTGTTCAGGATAAGGTTGTGTTTGACAGCTTTTATGTAGGTTATGCAGGTGGAATACGTCTTATAGAAGACATTTATACCGTAGCGGTACAAAGATTCAATTAATATATATTTACCTTTCGGTGACAATCATGCAGGTATATGGCAGCGTAAAAACTGTCCATATACCTGTAACCACTATATAGAGTATTTAAGGAAATGATGCAAAAGGAGGGCAGATTATGGCATACAACATAGCGGTAGGAACATCAGACGGTGTCAATGTTGATTTAAAATTCGGTGAAGCACAGTCTGTGTACATATATGAAGCAGATGAGAATGGTTTCAGGTTTAAAGAGATAAGGGAAGTGGCGGATAAAAATGAAACTGTACAAAATAATGAAGTGACGCAAAGTGGATGCGCCGATAAGAGCGGATGCACACCGGGAAATGGATGCAAGGGAGGCGGACACGGATGTGGCGGCCCTGACGGACTTGAAGAGAAGATTAAAGCGGTTAGTGACTGCAGATGCGTAGTTTTTAAAAAGGTTGGTTTTCAGGCACAAAAACAGTTAGAGAGAAAGACAATCTCGGTATTTGATATCGAGATTGCAATAGAAGATGCATTAGCTAAAATTACGGACTACTACAAAAAGATTGATAATCATGACAGTTTTAGGAGAGTGTAGGCTTATGAGCAGACTGATATATCTTGATAATGCTGCAACCACCAGAGTCAAAGATGATGTGTTGCAACAGATGCTGCCGTATTTTACACAAAGCTACGGCAATCCTTCATCTGTATACGGATTTGCCCAGGAGGCAAGGGCTGCGGTTGAAAAAGCAAGAACAAGAGCGGCAGAGCTTATTGGTGCCACGCCCCATGAAATATATTTTACTTCAGGAGGAAGCGAGGCCGATAACTGGGCCCTTAAATCCGTTGTAAAAACATACGCGGCAAAAGGTAAGCATATTATTACAAGTAAAATTGAACACAGTGCCATATTAAAGACCTGTGAAAAGCTTCATAATGAGGGCGTTGAAATTACGTATCTTGATGTGGATGAGAACGGAAAGATTTCTCTAGAAGAGCTAAGTAATGCAATAAGAGAAGATACGATTTTAATAAGCATCATGACCGCCAACAACGAGGTAGGTACACTGCAGCCAATCAAAGAAATCGGACGTATCGCCCATGAAAAAGGTGTCCTTTTCCACACGGATGCGGTGCAGGCGTACGGACATATTCCTATCGATGTAAATGAGTTTAACATCGATTTGCTTTCGGCAAGCGGTCACAAGCTTCACGGGCCTAAAGGAGTAGGAATCCTTTATGTCAGGACAGGTACGCAGATAGGTTCATTTATAGACGGAGGTGCGCAGGAGAGAGGAAGGCGTGCGGGAACAATCAATACTCCGGGAATTGTCGGAATGGGAGCTGCTGCTCTTTATGCCAAAGAAAATCTTATTAAAGCAAAAGAACAACAGGAGTCTCTAAGAGACTATTTTATAAAAAAGGTTTTAAGCGATATACCGTATACGAAACTTAACGGACATGTCAGTGACAGGCTGCCGGGCAATCTGAATTTCACATTTTCATTTGCGAGCGGAGAGTCGCTTATCATACTTCTTGATCAGGCAGGAATATGTGCATCAAGCGGTTCGGCATGTGCTTCAGGGTCAACTTCTCCAAGCCATGTACTTACAGCAATGGGCCTTTCTGAAAAACAGGCGGGAAGTTCGGTGAGATTTTCTTTGTCGGATGAAACAACAAAAGAGGAAATCGATATAACGGTGGAGGAGTTAAAGAGGATTGTGACTAAGCTTAGGGGAATGTCACTTGAATATAAAAATTTTTTAAATGATGGTTTGCAAAGTAAGTAAAATCAAATTTTAACAGAATGGAGAACAGTATGGCACAAGGAAAGTATTCAGGCGTTAGAGAGAGTAAACCCGGCAGAGTTAACGATTTGGGAACTACGGGAAAACAGGTTGAAGCGGACTTTAAAAAGGGATGTTTGAAAAGAGCCGACAGAAGTTTTGCACAGGGTTTGCAGTGTCAGCAGATTAACAGTATGGCGGCACTTATGTCACTTGAGGATTCGGTGTTTGTCTCACATTCACCGCAAGGATGTGTGGGATGTGCGATTATGGCTGTTGATATGTATCGTGTGGGTCAGGCGCACAGAGGTGTAAAGAACATTAAAAACCCTAGACTTATTGTTACTAACATTGATCAAAAAAGCGTTGTCTTTGGTGGCGAACAAAAGTTAAAGGATGCCGTAAAAAAAGCGGTTGAAAGATATAATCCTAAGCTTGTGTTTGTATATGCATCATGTGCTTCAGGAATTATTGGAGATGATATTGATGCGATTTGTGCACAGTTAGGTAAAGATTATCCTGATACCATTATTGTGCCTATACACTGTGAAGGTTTTAAATCAAAAATTTGTGCGTCAGGATTTGATGCGGCATTCATATCTATTAACAAATATATTCTTAAGAATCAGCCTGTGGAAAAAGAGGAGGGACTTGTTAATCTTTTTGCACCTACGACAGTAAGTTATGCTGACCAAAAGGAAATGGAAAGAATGTTATCGCTGCTTGGCGCAAAGGTAAATTACATTCCGTTTTACAGTTCGCTTGAAAAGATTAGAAAGATACCTGCGGCACAGGCTTCAACATCAATTTGTAAGGTTTTTGCGGATGAATTCATGAAAACGTTGTGGGAGGATTATCAGATTCCGTATTCACACACTGTAATGCCAATCGGAATTCGCAACACTGACAAATGGTACCGCGGAATAGCAAAGGTTATAGGCAAGGAAGAACTTGTTGAAGAGATTATTGCAAAGGAACACTTAAGAATTGAGCCACTGGTAAAGCAGCTTAGAGAAAGACTTCAGGGTAAAAGAGTATTTATATGCGGAGGAACCGGACGTTCATTTGCGGCAGCTGCGCTTATAGATGATTTTGGTATGGAGCTTGTCGGACTTGAGACACCGACATACGATGAGGACGCTCAGGTTGATATAGAATATCTCAATAATATCCATAAGGATTTTGTTGTGGATATAGCCAACATGCAGCCGTTTGAGCAGGTTAATCTTATTAATAAGATTAAGCCGGATGCATTTATCGGTGTGCCGGAATGGGCAGCAAAACTTGGAATACCGACAACACATGTGCTCGACGGAAAGCGTCCTACAATGGGGTATGACGGATTGTTGTATCTTGGTAACAAGATTGCGGATCAGCTTGAGAATCCGGGATTCAATAAAAAGCTGGCTAAGCATGTGAAGTTACCGTATAAAGATTCATGGTATGAAGAAAACGCATTTAAATATATAAATTAACGGAGGAAAATCGATGTCGCAGATTATGGAAAATCCTAAAGGTGGATGTGTATTGGCAGGTATTAATTCTGTTCTTGGAGCAATTGACAGAGTGTGTCCGGTTTATCATTCGGGTCCGGGATGCTGTATGCAGACGACTGCAGCTGACCAGGGACAGTCGGGGCATAAGAATTCCTGCTTTGTAAGTGGTGTATCCATTCCTTCAAGCAATATGCTTGAAAAAGAAGTAGTATTTGGTGGAGTTAGCAAGTTAAGAACTACGATACAGGGTGCGGTTGACATAATAGACGCAGATGCATATTTTGTTCTGACGGGATGTACCGCAGGAATTATCGGAGATGACATAGAAAGCGTTACAAGTGAATTTGCAGACAAGGGTGTGCCTGTATATCCTATTGTCACACCGGGGTTTGCGGGTGACAGTAACTTAGGTTATGAGACTGTATGGCACACATTTATTGACCGTGTTATCGAAAAGGATGTGCCAAAGGATGACAAGCTTGTAAATATATTTGGTATCGTTCCTTATCATGATCCTTTCTGGAGCGGAGCACTAGAGGAGATTGACAGAATATTGTCTAAGCTTGGGCTTAAGGTAAACACGTTTTTTACAAAGCATCAGGGAATTGAGACTATAAGAAAATCATCGGCAGCAGCATTAAATATAATAATCAATCCATGGTTATTTAAGGCGCCTGCAGAAAAATTTGAAAAAAAATTCAATGTTCCATACATCCGTGTGCCGGGACTTTTTACAGGAGCAACTGATACTTCTGAATTTGTAAGACAGGTCGCAGACGCTCTTAATCTTGATAAGGATTTGGTTGAATCGGTTATAAATGAAGAAGAGGATTATGTGTATAATTATCTTGCACAGGCAATCGGAGTTGTAAGCTGGAAGAGATTTGCCGTTGTTGCGGATGCTAACAATGCAGTTGGTATAACAAGATATCTTGCTAATGATTTTAGCTTCACGCCGGTCCTTGTAATTGTGTCTGAACCAATATTTCGACCTGAAGATAAAGAGCGTATAATAGCAAGGATAAATGATCTTGAATATGCAAGACCGCCAAAGGTACTTTTCCTTACCGACCAGTATGAGATTAACAAAGCAATCCGTGAAGAGGAGAATGAGATTACTTTGCTTGTAGGAAGCAGTAACGAAAGAGAGATTGCCCTTGAGAAGGATATTCAGTTTATAACAGGCGCATTTCCAATGAATGAAAGACTTGTATTTAACCGTACATATGCCGGCTATAGAGGAAGCCTGACATTCACTGAGGATATTTATGATAATTTATAAAAACAGGCTTTATAAGTGGTATAAATTCAGATATAAATAAAACCTATTACGGACGATAAATTATAAGGATTATTCAAAAAGCCTCGCAGGTGCTAATATATAGGCAGTTAAAAAACAAAGAAAAATAATTGCAAATATAGAAATGCAAATATAGAAAGCGAGGACAAATATATGGGAAAAATTAATCAGTCAATTACAGAGTTGGTAGGAAGAACACCATTACTTAAGCTTAACGGATATCAGAAGAAAAACAACATTCAGGCAAACATTATAAGCAAGCTTGAATACTTCAATCCTAACCAGAGTGTTAAGGATAGAATTGCTCTTGCAATGATTGAAGATGCTGAGAAAAAAGGTTTGTTAAAGCCGGGCGATACAATCGTTGAGACAACAAGCGGCAACACAGGAATCGGACTTGCAGCAATAGCAGCAGCTAAAGGATATCCGTTCCGCGTATACGTCCAGGATCAGGTAAGCGAGGAAAGATTTAAAGTTATAAGAGCATTTGGCGGAACAACAATAAAACTTACCGAGGAACCTGCAATCGCAAAGACACTTAAAGAAACCAACGGAGACTTCGTTGCAGCAATCAAGAGCCTTAAGGAAGAAGTTCTTGATAAAGAAGAAAATGTATTCTTCGTAGACCAGTGCTCAAATCCGGCAAATCCGGATGCGCACAAGAGAACAACAGGACCTGAAATATGGGAAGATACAGATGGTAAAATTGATATTCTTGTAGCATGTGCAGGAACAGGCGGAACAATCTCAGGAACAGGTGCATACCTTAAATCTAAAAATCCTGACATTAGGGTAATCGGTGTACAGCCGGGACCTAACTCACTTCCAAGTGATGAAAAGCCTGTGCCTGACCATGAAATCACAGGTGTACATCCATTTGAAGGAGTACCTAAGAATCTTGTACCTTCAACACTTGACAGTGAAATATATGATGACTACATTGCGGTTGAGGCACTTGATGCATATGCAACAGCAAGAGAAGTTGCTAAGACAGACGGTATCCTCGTAGGTGAGTCATCAGGTGCAGCACTCTTTGCAGCAAAAACAGTTGCATCAAGAGAAGAAAACAAAGGTAAGAACATCGTTGTAGTTTTACCTGATACAGGACTTAGATATCTCTCAACAGGATTGTTTGATTGAAAAATAATAAAATAATCGTATAATATATTTATGAATTTAGAGTAGAGACTGTAGATTTTACAGTCTCTACTTTGTTGTGATATAGTTAGTTTTTACTTTATACGAATATTAGAATATATATTATTCGCAGCCCCTGGGTGTGGCCTGGTATTCTTAGTCCTTGGGTCGTGAACTAGTTATTAGAAGTGAATTACAAGTGAAACAGGGATATTGAAATTTTGATAGTAGTCCTTAGCGCGTAACCTAGTCGTTAGCGGTGAATTACTAGCTAAAATAGAGAGATGAAATCTCCCTAGTAGTCCTTGCTGGGAAATTACTAGGCAAAACGGAGAAATGAAATTTCCCTAGTAATACATATAACAGGGAGTCCCCAGTGACATTGTCGCTTTGTCTATAGTCTGAGTAGGGACTGTAGATTTTACAGCCCATTTATTGTGAGAACAAGCCGAATGAAAGGGGTAAATATAATGGAAAAAAACGATATCAGTTTTAGCATTGATAAGACAAAATTTAATTTCAGAGTTGCATGTATTATTGAAAAGGACGGAGTGGTTCTGCTTCATAAAAAGAAGCAGGACGATTTCTGGAATCTCTTAGGCGGACGTTTAAAATGCATGGAAACATGCGAGGAAGCAATAAAAAGAGAACTTAAAGAAGAATTAGGCGCCACATGTGACAATGTAAAATTAATTAGCGTGTGTGAGAATTACTTTGAATTTGGCGGCAGCGATTTTCACGAAATGCTTGTGCTTTATAAAGTTCAACTCACAGCTGGCATAGACAATGAAAACATTGAGGATAAGATAGAGATAAAGTGGTTTAACAAGGACGAGTTAGATAACATTGAAATAAAACCGGAATTTGTAAAGAAGCTCTTACTTAACGGAGAAGATAATTTTGAATGGATAGTTAATAACGAAATAGATAACGAAAATAAATAAAAAAAAAATTACAAAATAAATTACAAAGTAAATTTCAAAACAGGATGAATGAGAGCATATAACATGACAGACAACAATAATAATAGCATTGAAATGGAAAAAGAAGATATAAAGTTTATGCGCGAGGCCCTAAAGCAGGCCCAAAAAGCCCTTGCAATTGACGAAGTTCCTATCGGATGCGTCATTGTGCATGATGGGAAAATAATCGCAAGAGCCTACAATCAGCGCAACAAAAAGAACAGCGCCCTTGCCCATGCCGAGATACTTGCCATCAAAAAAGCAAGTAAGATAATAGGTGACTGGCGCCTTGAAGAGTGCACCCTCTACGTAACCCTTGAACCATGCCAGATGTGCTCAGGTGCAATCGTTCAGTCCAGAATGAAGAGAGTCGTAATCGGCTGCATGAACAAAAAAGCCGGCTGCGCCGGCTCTGTCATCAATCTGTTAGACATGAAGGAATTTAACCATCAGGTGGAACTTACCACCGGTGTGTTAGGTGAGGAATGCTCACATCTTACTTCATCATTCTTTTTGGAACTTAGGAAAAGAAAAAAGAAATCCTAAAGATTATTATAAATTATCTTAATTAAATTACGGATTTGAGTTCTTGAAAAAGCTTATAAATCTTTGTGTATCTTAAAGTATCAATATCATTATCAATTGGAGAAAATGATAATTCCAAAAGCTCATCACAGCTTAATTCCAAAGCATTTGCTATCTTGTAAAAAACAATAACAGAAAAACCTTTTCCGTTACATTCTATCTCATATATGTGTTTGGTTGATATATCACATAGCTTAGCCAGACATTCTCTGCTATACCCTTTTTGTTCACGTACTCTTCTTATTTTACTCCCAAGTTGTGTGTAGAAATCACACTTATCATCGTTTTTTTTGTTACTTAAATTACTCATTTGTTGCTCCTTGTATCATGCGCAGTTGTTACTTAGGTTATGCGCACAAGTTAGATTTTAACATTTTAAGATTGTTATCGTCAAGTAAAAAATGAGCATTTTATAGAAAATTTATAGGTAGAAAATACATATAGAATCATTGGTATAGAAGAGGGGGGTGTTGGTATAAAAGATGGAATAATTGCAGGTATTGTTCTATGAATGCAAGTAATACATCTATTAAAAGATATGTCCTTGAGTATGACGAATTTGTTAGAAGCGTGGATTGCGGTATAAATATGGGGATAAGAGTTTTTCATTTATCATCTGGAGAAAATACGGTCCTAGAAGAGAAATTATTGTGTAAAATGATTACTTACATAAAAGAAAAAGGTTGTAAAGTGATATTAGTTGTTGGTAATAAGCCGTATAGAATTCTTGAGCAGTATAAAAATACTGGCGCGGATACATTTATATCAAAATTTGAAACATCTAATAGCTGGCTATACAACGAATATAATAATAAAAATGGAAATTTGGAACTTAGATTAAACTATTTAAAAAAACTTAGAGATATTGGATTTTTAATAGGAACAGGGAATATTATCGGATTGCCGTTTCAAAGAGATTCTGTACTTTTGAATGATTTATTGTTATTAAAAAAGATTAATCCATCACAAGCAAGTACAAGCAGGTTTGTTTCCAGTAAATACTCTGCTTATTCAAATTTTGAAAGTGGGAGTATAAATAAAACAAAAAATTTTATTGCTCTAATGAGAATTATGTTAAATGATGAAACGATAATACCGACAAATTCATCTATTGGAAAAGTTGAAAAATATGAAATGTTGTTAGGCGGGGCAAATTTGCTTTCGATTAATTTAACCCCCGATGATAAGTATAAGAATTATGTTATTTATAATGATGAGACTAGATGTAAGCTAATTGTGTCAGAGTATATTGAACGTTTGAATGAAATGGGATTAGAGTTGGAATATATTTTTTAGTTATTGTTAGGAGATTGTTATGAGAATTTATATTTTATCAGAGATGTCGATGGATGGAAAAATAACTTCGGGAAGTAATAGTTCCAGTAAGTTCTTCGGAAATTATTTAAGTGAAAAGGAAATGATGTATATACATAAAAAAAGACATAATGCACAAGCGATTATTGTAGGAAAGAAAACTATTGATACTGATAATCCTTATTTGACAGACAGATATTTTGGAAATGAAAAATTAATAAGAATAATTCCTAGCAATTCGTTGGATTTTGATTATTCGAGCCATATTTTTCAAGATAATAAAAAGACACTTATTGTAACCAGTAAAAAAAATATTAATAATCCAAAGGTTGATGAGATAAAAAAACATGGAAAAAAAGTTGAGTTTATAGGTGAAACAAAAGTTGATTTTAAGGGGCTGAAGGACTATTTGGAAAATAAACTTGGGTTGCAGGAGGTAATTGTTGAAGGCGGAGGAACGATTAACTCTAAGCTGTTAGAAGCAGATGTGATTGATGGAATAGAAATATTACAATTTCCGTTTGTCGTTGGGGGAGAAGATACACCAACATTAGTCAATGGTAAAGGTTTTGGGGAATGTGTTTTTCCAAAGTTTAAGTTGGAAAACGTAAATGTCAAAGAGAGTTTTGTTTCTTTATATTATAGCAAGAGCAATTATAATTAAGTCATTTATTTTATATTGAAGAAAAGAGGTTGGTTTTTATATGAAGAGAATTTTGGTTACGGATGTAGGAAGGTCACCTGCTTTAAATTTTTGTAGATCAATAAGATTTGCAAATGATGATGTGGAAATTGTCGGAATAGATTCTAACAAGTATTCGTTGACATGGGCAGAGGCTGATGTGAAAATACTGGTTCCAAAGTGTGAAAATGAAAAATATATAGATTTAATAAATTATATTGTTGAGAAATATAATATTGATTTTGTATATCCATCTAAAACAGGCAAAGAATTAATGATGATTTCAGAGAACAGAGACAAATTAAAGGCAAAGGTATGTCTTCCTGATAGAGAGGATATTATTCTGTTTGAAGATAAATGGAAAACTTATAATAAGCTTCATGATGCTAATATATGTAATCTCCCGGAGTCATATATGATTTACGGTGAAGAGGATTTGTATGAAAACATGAATAGGTTATCAAATGGTTTCAAAAAAGAGGTTTGGATTAGAAGAATTTATGGTTCAGGAGGAGCATGTGCTATTGCAACGGATGACTTTGAATTGGCAAGAGCATGGGTTAGAAGATTTGATGGATGGGGAAAATTTATGATTTCCGAAAAACTATCAAAGAAAACTTTGACTTGGAGTGGAATTTGGAATAATGGGAAATTGGAAGTATCATTAATTAGAGAGAGGTTATATTGGGAGTTTGCCGACAGATCCCCGGCAGGTGTTACAGGAATAACAGGTGGACAAAAGTTAATTGAAGATAATCAATTAAGTGAGATGTCAGAAAGGATTGTAAGATTTTTATCTAAAAAACCTCATGGATGTATTTGTGTCGATTATACATTGGATAGTGAAGGAAGACCTAATCTTACGGAAATACAGGCAAGTAGATTATATACATCATCTTTCTTCATGACTAAATGTGGGCTGAATTTACCGTATATACTTTACAAAGTAGGTATGGGGTTGCCAGTAAAAGAAGAAGAAAAAAAGGTGAAAATTGGCTCGGATATGATTTGGCTAAAATATTGTGAAACTTTCCCAGAGTTGGTTAATGAAAAAGAACTTATTAAAAGTGAAGAGAATTTAAAAAAACTTATAGAGGAGATAAAAATATATGAGTGAAAGAGGTAAAATAATAATTCTTCTAGGTGCCTCTGGAGCAGGGAAAACAACTATAATAGATAAACTGAAAGAGAATGATAAAATTTATGTTCCTACATATTACACAACAAGAGAAAAAAGAAAAGGAGAGATTGATGGAAAAACATATAATTATGTTTCTAATGATAAATTTGCGGAATTAATGAAAAATATGGAAACTAGTTATGAGTGTCATGGTTACATGTATGGGCTGCCTAACGAAATACGAAAAGAGTATTTTGATGGTAAAAAAGTTGTTTTAGGATTATCAAGAAAAAAAATTCCGGAGATAAAAGAAAAATTTAAAAGAGTTCAAGTTATTTATCTGAATGTAAATATCTGCAATATTGAAAAGCGATTGATATTACGCGGAAGAGAATGTGAAGATGAGATTAAGAAAAGAATAGAGAAAGCCAAAGAATTGGAAAAATGGGCATTTGACGCAAATGACGTTGATTGCATAATTGATAATAACAATGATTTAGAAGAAACTATTACAAATTTATTGGACGTAATATAGTTTTATATGGCGAGGAATGAAAAATGATTAAAGAATATATAAAAAAAATTATAGAAAGTGAAAGATATGAGGCATTCTATAATATCATAGAAAATGAAGATATTAGTGTTATTTCAAATAATAAAAAAGGAACGATGGAAAAATATTTTTCCAAATCAGCAAAAATCAATTCGACAAGGGAAAATATGTATAGTATATACATAATTGATAATGAAAATATAGTTGTTGATGAAAGAATAAAAGAACTTTGTAAAAAATCGTCCTTACGTTCAAAACGTATGCTAAATGGGTATTATAACTTAAATCATTTTGGTAATGAAATTTGTTTATATCATGACTTTAATGAAAGAACTTTTTATGTTATAGGATGCATAAAAGATTGTTGTCATGTATTTTGGTCGTATATACTAAAATGGATTTTAACAGAATATGTACTTGAAAGCGGTGTTCATTTAAAAGGAACATTAATTGAAAGAAACAATGAGGGTGTTCTGATTATTGGTGGAAAATCATCAGGAAAATCTACACTTGTAAATAAAATTTTAAATATGGACAAAAAAACGTATTTCATATCTAATACACATGTTGTCGTAAAAAGGGGAATTGCTTTAGGGGTTCATTCTAATATAAATTTTAGAAAAGAAATGGCTATTGATATTTGTTCTAAAATTAAAAAACTTAATAATACGAAAATAACAGGATGCACAAATTTGGATCCGATTGATTTGGAGTATAAATTAAAAGGAAAATGTAAGATTAAGTATATTATATTTTATCAGTATAATAATAAGGGTGAGTATTATTGTGAACCTTGCTCTGATAAAGATATGTTTACGTTACTGTCAATGTATTCAGAGGCGCTAAATATTTATTCATTACGTGATGATTTAATAAATTATTATAATGGGAATGTTAATAAAATAAAAAAAATCTTGAATAATTATAATCAAAACTTGATTGATGTATCAAAATATACCAAAAACTATATTGTAACAGCAGATGCCTGCGAAGAAGAACTGATACAAAAATTATTAGATAACATACAATAGAAATTCTGAGGTGATGAATTAATGAAGGTATATTTTATGAGACATGGACAGACAGATTGGAATATAGAAGGAAGAATTAACGGCTTGACTGATTTGGGTATAACAGTTGCGGCAAAAGAAGAGGCAAAGAAAATGGGCGATCTTTTTTTGAACGAAAACAAACAATTTTCTTGTGTTGTCTCTAGTCCGTTGAAAAGGGCATTGGAAACTGCATGTTTAGTGTCGAGAATGAAGAGAGATGAAATTCTTATTTTTGAAGAATTAAAAGAGAGAGATTTTAAAGAACTTGAAGGTGTGACGTTTTCTGAGGAACTAATGGGGGAAATTGAAAGCAAAGCTGAGTCGCATGTATCTATTTTTAAAAGAGTTATAAAGTTTTTGAAAAAAATATCAAAATTAAATGATGATGAGATTCTTGTAGTTACTCATGAGTCCATACTTAGACACATATATACATATATTTGTAAATCTGAGTATGAAATGATAAAAATAAATAATTTTGGATATTTTGTTGCTGAATGCGAATCTGGAAAATGGAAAATTATTTTTAATGAAAATAAGTTGAAGTAAAAAGGAAAAACAATGATTGAAAAGGAAATTAAGATTCTTCTAACAAATGAACAATATAATAAAATTGAACGTATGTTTCGGTGGGAAAAAACATATAATCAGATAAATTTTTATTATGGAGATTTGGATAAAGTTGAAGAAAATGGAGAACTGACAGTAAGAGTTAGACAGAAAGAAGATGGTTATAAACTTCAAATAAAAAAACCAATTGAATATCAAAAATCGTTACACATAAAGGAAGAATATGAAAGAAAAGTTACGAATGTTCCCGAAATAATATCTTCTGAATTGTTGAAGAATATTTTGGATATGAATCTACCA
Organism: uncultured Lachnospiraceae bacterium; assembly: GCA_902766825.1. Lineage (GTDB taxonomy): Bacteria > Bacillota > Clostridia > Lachnospirales > Lachnospiraceae > CACXFB01. Next base: position 13,514 of record CACXFB010000018.1, on the reverse strand, counting down.
GATTTTCATATGCTTGGAAAATTGGAAACAGTAAGAAAAGTATATCATCCAAGCAAGAATGTAGAAATTAGCCTAGATATTAGTAGATATTTCGATAAAACTGATTATGAAATTGAAATTGAATTCGGACAGGAAAATCCGGATGAAGTGTTGTCGGTTCTTGCTGATAATGGAATAGTACCAAAAGATAAGATTGATGGTAAATTTGCCAGATTTATGAGTGAGTACTTGAGTATAAAACACGGAGGAAACTAAATAGAAAACATGAGTGAAATTATTAGCGTTAAAGATGTATCTAAGGTATATAAGATTAACAAAAGAAAGAATGGCTTGTTAGGATTTGTTGCGAATCTTTTTGTTCCGAGATATGAAAAGAAAACTGCGGTTGATGATTTGAATTTTACAATAAATGAAGGAGAAGCAGTTGCATTCATAGGATCTAATGGAGCAGGAAAGTCGACAACAATTAAAATGTTGTCCGGAATACTTTATCCATCTGAAGGGGAAATAATTGTATCCGGATTCATACCTTATAAACAACGAAAAAAATATGTTTCAAATATTGGGGTTGTATTAGGTCAGAAATCTCAACTTGTGTGGGATTTGCCGGTCAAGGATGGATATGAGCTTATACGGCATATATATAAGATACCAAGAGATGATTATCAAAAAAGACTAGATGAATTTATTGATATGCTTGATATGAAGGATTTTATAAATCAGCCAGTCAGACAGTTATCATTGGGACAGAAAATGAGGGCTGAAATTGTTGCTGCTTTGTTACATAATCCTAAGATAGTTTTTCTTGATGAGCCTACAATAGGATTGGATTTGGTAGCTAAAAAAAAGATTCAGGATTTCATCAGAACTATAAATAAAAAAATATAATGTCACGATTATTTTTACTACGCATGATATGCAGGATATTGTTTCTACATGTGAGAGGCTTATCATAATAGATAAAGTGAAAAAAATATATGATGGTTCGGTAAAGGATGTTAAGGAACTATGTGATGATGTTAAGACGTTGAGAATTGAACTGGAACCTAGCGCAAAGTTTTGCAATGATAGTTTGTTGAATATAAGGGAGTGCGATGAAAATATTATAGAAATATTATTTGAGAAACCTAAAATTCAGTTAGAACGTGTAAAAAAATACTTGCAGAATGAATATATTACAGAAAGTATTAGCATTCTTGAAGATGAAGATGGTGTGATTGATGTAATTTTAAAAAAATCGTGTGCAATTATTGATACGGTAATGTATGAATCTGAGAAAATTACGGACAAGCATTATAGAGTAAAACTTAAAGATGTTAATACTCAACTTGGAGCGACCTTGAATAGATTTGTTACGGAATATGATGTTAAAGATGTTCTTATTAAAGAACCTGAGATTTCGGATATTGTCTACAATATATATGAGGGGAAGGTAGCGCTGTAATATGAAATATATGTTTTTTCTAAAAAGAGCATTTAAAAATAATACAATGTACAGATTTGATTATTTTTTAAGTTGGTTAAATGTTTGTATACAAATATTTATTTCCTGCGAAATATGGAAAGCGTTGTATATGACCAATCATGTATCTGGGAAAGTATCGCTAAGTGTTGTTCTTACAAGTTTTATTATTAATCTTGGTTTGTCTAACATTTATTCCATTGATGATTTAGCAGTTCAGAGAAAGTTTGGTGATGGAACAATAATATGTGAATTACTTAAACCAATAAACTATAGATTATATCTATTGGCAGATACAGTTGGCAATATATTGTTTAAACTATTATTCAATATGATTCCATGTGCAATAATCATGATATTAGTTTACAGAAAGAGCTTTATATTATGTAAGAATCCTTATAGTATATTTGTATTTGTGATAAGTATATTATTGGGGTTTTTGGTGCTGTGGGAGATAAGCTCAATTGTTCAGATGCTTTGTTTTTGGATTGTGAATGTGTGGAGTATATCGACAATAAAAAATGTGTTTATTAATGTTCTCGCCGGTACTATGCTGCCTGTATGGTATCTTCCAAATACAATACAGAACATTGTAAAGTATACACCTTTTTCAGCAATATATATTACGCCAATAAAAATCTATCTTAATCAAATGGGAAATAAGCAACAGACGATAGCACTGTTGCTGCAGTTAGTATGGATTTTAATACTTGCATTAATCGGGAATTTTTTGTGGCATATGGGTAAGAAAAAACTTGTGGTGCAAGGAGGCTAATGTTTATGAAAGATGTAATTTCACTTTATTATCACTACTGCAAAACATCTATTAAGGCCTGGTTCCAATACAGGGTGGATGCTTTTTTAAGAATTTTTGCAGTTATGGCAAGAGAATCCACTGCGGTTATTGTTATGTATATTACTTTTTTGAACTTTGATAATATTGGTGGTTGGACAATATATGAGTTGTTATTCTTATATAGTTTTATGTTTTTAACCTATGGAATATTTATTATTTTCTTCACGGGACTAAGAGATTTTCAATATCTTGTAATACAAGGAGACTTGGACAAATTGTTAATTCGTCCGCGTGGAGTATTGTTTCAAGTGTTGGCTTCTAATTCAGATTGGTTTGCAGCATTAGGACATGGAACATTAGGTGTGATGATTTTCATATACTCATCTTCAAAGATTAACATTCAGTGGAACCCTGCTAATATTTTGTTAGCATGTTCATGTGTTTGTAGTGGAGTATTGATTCAGGGAGCACTTTTTCTGATATTTGCGTCTCTTAGTTTTTTTATTGTTAAGACAGATAATTTGAGAAATGTTTTATACTGGAATATAAAAAGCTTTATGGGATATCCGATTAGCATTTATCCATTGCTAATTCAGTATTTTGTTGTGTACATAATTCCATTGGCATTTGTGAATTATTTTCCAACACAGTTGATTATGGGTTGTTTTAAAGCGGGGAATATTTTTCCGGAAATATATATACCATTATCGACAGTGGTAGGAATATTTATGTTTGGAGTAAGCTATCTTTTTTGGAGATTTAGTTTAAGATTTTATGCAAGTACCGGAAGCTAATAATTTTTTTGGGGTAATAAAAGTTTTATGAAAGTAGAGGAACTATAGGAATGAAGAATGAGCATAGTTTTTTATTAAAAGCTTCGCTAATTAATAAAAATAAAGAGGAAAGTATAGAGATTGATGCTTTGTTGGATAAGAAACTAGATTGGATTGAGATTGCAGGACTAGCTCTTAATCACAGATTAGGAGGATATATTTATAAAGGACTAAGCAAAGCGCAAATCAAGAAGATGCCAAAGGAGGTTAGAAAGGCTTTTGAATTACTTGTTAGGGCGCAGAAGGAACAGTTTGAAGAAAATCTTGAAGAGATATGCAAGGTTAATAATGCGCTTGAAGAAGCAGATGTTAATTTCGCTGCATTAAAAGGAGCGTTTTTTGGATGCGAGATGTATGAAAGAGGAACAAGAAGATCTAATGATATAGATTTGCTTGTGTATGAAGAAGATCTTGGAAAGCTTGATACATGTCTTAGGGAAATGGGATATATACAGTCTAATATGCCAAATGGAGAACTTGTGGAAGCAACCAAGAAAGAAAAGATTATTCAAAGAATGAATTACCATGATCTTGTTCCATATGTAAAGAAAACAGATGTAGGTATAATGGAATTAGATATTAACTTTCTTTTTGATGGAAATAAAAATCTGATTGATAAAACTGTCTATGAGATGGGAACAAAAGTTTATAACGGAGGATACAGAATTACAGGTCTTAATCCGTATACTAATATGGCATTTTTATGTTGTCATTTTTATAGAGAGGCAACAGATACAATATGGACAGAGGGAAGACGTGATGTGACATTATATAAAATAGTAGATATGATGAACTTTATCAGATTTTACAGAGAACAACTTAAATATGATGAGTTAATGGAAGTGTTTAAGAAGTTGAATATTGAAAAGAAAGCATATTTTACATTTAAGATTATGACAGAATTCTATGAGGATGATTTCTTAAGTGAAATGCTTAAACGTCTTGATGATTATAAAAACAGTGATGATGAGATGAATGTTATTCATGATACTAAGAATAAAACAACCATCTACAGAGATGAAACATTTTTTGAAAAAACATTTGCAAGAGGATAAATATATGAAACAGGTAATAATAAAACTTCCTGATGAACTGGATTTTTCTGAATACAAAAAACAAATTTGTTTTTTTTCAAAACAAATTACGGGATTTAAGCGAGAAGATAACACTTTGATAATTGAGTGTGAAGATGATGTGGATTTTGATAAAGTTGAGAAAAAGGCAAACGAAGCATTAAAGAAAAATTCAGAAAGTTCAAGAGCGGATATAGTCATAGACGAGAACCGAACACAACGTCAATTCTTTAATGATATTTTTAAAGAGGGCTTTGTAAAAACAACATCGGATGGCTTTGTATCATTGGAAGGTTATGCAGTTGCGTTATATGAGTTTTTTGATAATGAGTTTAGAAAAATCGCACAAAAACTTGGTGCGGTTGAAGAAATGTATCCTGTGCTTTTAGGGATTGATACTATGAAAGATACTGGTTATTACAGAAGAAGCCCCCAGTATACTATGTTTTGTAGTGACGTAGCTGAAGATTTTGATGATTTGGAAAAGATGTCAAAGACTTCATTTGTGGAGGAAAGTTTGGATGAAGTTGTTCAGACTCCCGCTTTTTCACTTTCGCCGTCTGCATGTTTTCATGTTTATGAGAAGTACAGAAGCCAGACAATGCCTAAAGGATCAATAATTACATTGAACCAAAGTGTATTTAGGAATGAAGGTAGACTTAATTGGGAAGAGTTTGGCAGGTTAAGAGATTATCATGTCAGAGAAATTGTTTTCTTTGGTTCAGATGAGTATGTTGAAACAATAAGAGAAAACATTAGAAAAGAAATTGTGGCATTTATAAGAAAAATGAATGTAGATGCATTTATTACTGTTGCAGCAGATGCATTTATAATGCCTAAGATGCTTAAGTATAAAAAATATCAAAAAAAGAAAAGAGCAAGTATGAAGTCAGAATGTCATATGATAAAGATAATACACTTGCTGTGGCTTCATTAAATCTTCATGGGACTGCATTTACTTCACCATTTCACATTAGAGTGGAAGGCGAAGAATATCCGGTTTCTGGATGCGTTGGATTTGGTATCGAAAGATGGGTCTTGGCATTTCTAGCACAGTTTGGAACAGATAAAAATTGCTGGCCGGATGTAGTAATACAATTTATTGATAATAAAAAATTTAATAGTTAGCGGAGGATTATGAAAATGAATAGAGAAGATGTTTTAAAGATGGTAGTAAAGATTTATTCAGACATTGTAGAGGAAAACATTGGTGAAAGGCCGGAAGTTACTAATGATACAGCTATAAGTAGAGAAGATGGTTTTGATTCTCTTGGAATCGTTGATTTTTTTGTAGCTGTGGAAGAAGAGTGTGGTGTTGATTTGGAGACTTCGATTGCTCAGATAAGAGAAGCTAAGATAATTGGTGATCTTGTTGATGTAATTTACGGAAAGGTATCTTAAAAATGAATTCCAATGAAGTGATATCTATTGATATTTAGGATAATACAAGACAGTATTATCTTGATGAAGTAACTTGTTATGAAAAGCCATTTGTGGTGGTGTTGAATAATTACAAAAACAGATACGGAAGTTATTTTATTATGTAAAATACTGCGTGTATATATGTATGAGGACAATAGTATTAATACTGAGGTTGAGCAAAGACTTAGAGAATTTATAAAAAATCTACTAAAAATTTCACCTGTTGAATGTCGAGATGAATTAAACATCACCCAGGAGTTGATTTCAGAATTGGAAAAAGGAAATATAATTATCAGTGCAGGTAATCTGTTTGCTTTACCTTATTCAGAAATTCATTACAAGGTTGATAACTGGCCCCATTTATTTATTTATAAGGGCTATAATTACAATACTAAAATGTTTAAAATACTTGATAATACCCATATGTATACGTCAGACTACAAGGATTTAAGATATTCAGATTTTTTCCTTTCAGAGGCAACAGTTAAGGAGCTTTATGATACGCAGGGAAAGGCATATGACAGAGAGTTTAGTTTTGTTACATTTCATAAAAATGAAGATTTTGAATCCATTTCAGACAGAGCCATTGTAATTAATATCCTAAATCGTTTATGTAAAAAAAAGACAGGTGTCAGATATAGACAGATAGATAAATTATTATCTTTGAATGAGAATTTACAGAATGGGAAAATTGATAACCGTCAATTAAAAATTTTATCTAAAAAAATACTTAACATCAATAAATATAAAGTTGTTTTGTTAAAAGAACTTGCAATTAACATGCAGGAAAATGGTTATTCTGAAAAGAATATTGATAGGATCAAAGAATTGTCGGAAAAATTATATCAGGAATGGACCGACTATGTGACGGTATCAGTATCAAAGATTAAAAGAAAAAGATTTGAAGGACCACAGGAGGTACCTGAATCAATTGAAGAAATGGAAAAAGAGATTACTGATATTGCGGGTGATTATAATACCTTCCTAAAAGAATTTGGTGATTCTGAAAGCGAATGTGAAAAGGAATCTGGTGACATTATAAAAGAAAAGGATAATAGTGTCGTATTTTCATTTACTGATGGTAAAACATATAATTTTTGGATTGAGGATAATGCACCTAAATTTAATGTGATAGATAAGTGTGATGATGAAAAAATCATGTTATCGACTGTTCTTAAGATTAATCCTGAGTCTGAAGAGAGCCTGTATCAGGGTGGAATATATCTTAAGAGTGCACAAGACAAGGTATATTTTATGTCTATTGATAATGATAGTAATTGTGTAATGGACACTATTGGCGAGAATAACCGTAAAGAAAATTTTGGTGAGGCGGATAAGTATAATATTAAAATGGAACTTTATAAAGATTTACTTACAGTTACTTTCTCATCAGACAAAAAAGAAAAAACAATTAAAACCAGAATTGAAAGGCTTGCTCCAGTTGAAATCGGATACATGGTTAAGACATGGGGGAACGGTCGATTCCTAGAGGTTGAATTTGAGAAGAATGCTAATTCAATAAGTTAACAATATTAAAGTACTTAATTGAAATAGAAAAAGCAAATGTATATAATTGGTCGTGGATAATACAAAGAATTCCATTAGAAAGGACCCCCCAACCATGAGAATTTTAATCACAGGCGGAACAGTTTTTGTAACCAGATTCATAGCGCAGTATTTTACGTCTAAAGGCGAAGAGGTTTACGTATTAAACAGAAATACGAAACCTCAGCCTGACGGCGTTACCCTTATTGAAAAGGACAGGCATGATATAGGTGATGCCTTAACGGACATTCATTTTGACCTTGTCATAGATAACGGATACACAAAAGAGGATGTAGCAGATCTTCTTGATGCACTTGGTAGTTTTGACGATTATGTGCTTATAAGCTCAAGTGCGGTATATCCTGACAGTCTTCCACAGCCTTTTACGGAAGAGACACCGGTAGGAGAAAATAAATTCTGGGACATATACGGAACCAATAAAATTGAAGCGGAAAAATATCTTCAGGTGAACAGACCCGATGCTTACATTGTAAGACCTCCGTATTTATACGGACCAATGAACAATGTTTACAGGGAGAGTTTTGTTTTTGATTGTGCAAAGGAAGGAAGAGAATTTCTTTTGCCGGGAAATGGAGATTTGAAGCTTCAATTTTTTCATGTAGAAGATTTGTGTCGTGTAATTGATGAGATTATTAAAGTTAAGCCTGATACACACATTTTAAATGTAGGTAACAAGGAACAGATAACCGTTAAAGAATGGGTGACAATGTGTTATCAGACAGCAGGAAAAGAGCCGAAGTTCAGAAATGTTAATGAAGATATACATATAAGAAAGTATTTTTGTTTTTCTGACTATGAGTATTATCTTGATGTTACAAAGCAGGAAAAGCTTATTAAGGTCACCAAGTCATTAGAAGGAGGACTTAAGGAATCATTTGAATGGTATAAGAATAATGAAGACAAGGTTAATAAGCGAGATTATCGTCTGTAGCCTTTACATTTCCTAAAAAATCATCTATAGTGTACTTCGATGAGTAAATTGATTGAAAATTTAATCTAATGTAATTACGGAGGAACGACATGAACTTAAAAGGCAGAGATTTTTTAACTCTTAAGGATTTTAGTAAAGATGAAATAATATATATGATTGATCTGGCAGCAGTGCTTAAGGAAAAGAAAAAGAACGGCGAGCTTGTGGATTATCACAAGGGCAAGAATGTAGCTCTTATTTTTGAAAAGACAAGTACAAGAACAAGATGCTCATTTGAGGTTGCAGCACATGACCTTGGAATGGGTACAACTTACCTTGATCCGTCAGGTTCCCAGATTGGTAACAAGGAAAGCATTGCGGATACTGCAAGAGTTCTTGGAAGAATGTTTGACGGTATAGAATACAGAGGATTCGGACAGGAGATTGTTGAGGATCTTGCTAAGTATGCGGATGTCCCTGTTTGGAACGGTCTTACGAATGAATATCATCCTACTCAGATGCTTGCCGACATGCTTACAATAAGAGAAAAGTTTGGTAAGCTTGAGGGACTTAAGCTTGTGTACATGGGCGATGCAAGATACAACATGGGTAATTCACTCATGATAGCATGCTCTAAGCTTGGTCTTGATTTTGTTGCATGTTCATCTGAAAAATATTTCCCTTCAAATGAGCTTGTTGAAATCTGCCGTGGTTATGCAAAGCAGTCAGGAGCAACAATCACTCTTACAACTGATGCAATGGAAGGAACAAAGGATGCTGACGTTATATATACAGACGTATGGGTATCAATGGGTGAGCCGGAGCAGGCATGGAAAGAAAGAATTGACGAGCTTATGCCATACCAGGTTAATAAGAAGGTGATGGATAATGCAAAAGATACAGCTGTATTTATGCATTGTCTGCCTGCTTATCATGACCTTAACACAAAGGTTGGAAGAATGGTTTATGAGAAATTCGGTATCAGCGAGCTTGAAGTGACAAATGAAGTCTTCGAGTCAGCACAGTCTGTAGTGTTTGATGAAGCAGAGAACAGAATGCATACAATTAAGGCAGTCATGCTTGCAACACTCGGTGTACCTGAAGGAATTATGTAAGTCAGATAGTGTGGTTGGATAATATGCAAAAATGACTTGAATTACCCTTCAAATTGGCGCAAAGGAATGAATAATAGTCATTTTGCACAAAAAGAATTTGTGAATATTATAATGTTTGTGCACACTTATGCGTTTAAACATGCTATACTAACATATGTAAACCCCAATACATTATATAGTTTTTGCTACACCCCATAAGTAACAAAAATACCTTCTCCAAAGAGAACAGCCCCCCAATTGCTGTTCTCTTTTACTTTTATATTGGTCAATAAGTCTTATTGAAATTTACACAACGTTATTGTACAATTACCATGTATGATATAAAAATTATCATAGGAGAGATGCAAAAACATGGATCTTGGAATGAATTTTAACCGATTATCTAGAACCGAAAAGATAATGCTGTACATAGATAACATAACGCCTACGCTTAATAAGAGGGCGTTATTTAGTGACGGAACAAAGCTTTTCAGAAATCCCAGCGAGCCTATGCCGGGAGATGATGTAAAGATAAGATTCAGAACAGCAAGGGAGAACGTTGATGAGGTAATTCTTGTCTGTGACGGCAAAGAGATTCCTATGAGTAAGGAGAGTAGTGACAGAAGATTTGATTACTACCAGGCAGTTATTCATGTGGATGATAATAAGGTGTTCTATTATTTCAAGATTAAAACAGGCAGATTTTGTTGTTATTATAATAAAAAAGGAATCGCGTACGAGGTGCAGGACTGGTACAATTTCAGCATTGATCCGGGATATAAGACTCCGGACTGGGCTAAGGGCGCGGTTATGTATCAGATATATGTTGATCGTTTCTGTAACGGCGACACTAACAATGACGTAGTAGATAAAGAATATTCGTACATAGGGGACATGGTAAGGGAAGTTAATGATTGGAACAAGTATCCTGAGGCCATGGGCGTCAGGGAATTTTACGGCGGAGATCTTGCCGGAGTAATTAAGAAGCTTGATTACCTTAAAGATCTTGGTGTAGATGTTATATATCTTAATCCTATATTTGTATCGCCGTCCAACCACAAATACGACATTCAGGATTATGACTACGTAGATCCTCATTTCGGACGTATTGTCAAGGATGAGGGTGAAGTTTTAAATGATGGTGATTTTGATAACAAGCATGCAAGCAAGTTCATTTCAAGAGTAACCAGCAAGGAGAACTTAGAGGCAAGTAATGCTTTATTTGCCGAGCTTGTAAGAAAAGCGCACAACATGGGAATTAAGGTTATTCTCGATGGCGTGTTCAATCATTGCGGTTCGTTTAACAAATGGCTTGATAAAGAGAGAATATATGAAGGCGTTGAAGGATACGAACAGGGTGCTTACGTAAGTAAGGACAGTCCTTATAATTCATTCTTTAAGTTTTATGAGGAGGACCCGGGAAAATGGCCTTATAACAATTCATATGACGGCTGGTGGGGACATGATACTCTGCCAAAGCTTAATTATGAAGGATCTAAGAAACTTGAGAATTATATTCTTAACATCGCAAAGAAATGGGTGTCAGAGCCTTATAACGTAGATGGATGGCGTCTTGACGTTGCGGCTGACCTTGGTCATTCAGGTGAATACAATCACCTGTTCTGGCAGAAGTTCCGTGAGTCGGTAAAGGAAGCTAATCCGGAAGCGATAATTCTTGCGGAGCATTACGGAGATCCTAGTTCATGGCTTCAGGGCGGTGAATGGGATACGGTTATGAACTACGATGCGTTTATGGAACCGTTAACGTGGTTCTTAACAGGTCTTGAGAAGCACTCGGACGAATTCAGAGGAGATCTTCTTGGTAATCATGAAGCTTTCTTTGGAGCTATGAGCCATCATATGGCTAAGTTTAATACACAGTCGCTTCAGGTTGCAATGAATGAGTTGTCTAACCATGACCACTCAAGATTCCTTACAAGAACGAACAGAAGAGTCGGAAGAACTGCTACTGCAGGTCCTGAGGCTGCTAATGCCAACGTTAATAAAGGAGTTTTAAAGGAAGCGGTTCTTATTCAGATGACATGGCCGGGAGCACCTACAATTTATTATGGTGATGAGGCAGGTGTCTGCGGATGGACAGATCCTGATAACAGAAGAACATACCCTTGGGGGCATGAAGATAAAGACCTTATCAACGTACATAAGGAGCTCATTAAGATTCACAAGAATTACGATGCGCTTATGACCGGCTCCATCATTTTCTTAGGTGGCGGTCCTATGTACCTAAGTTATGGACGATTTGATGATAAGGATAAGATTATCGTTGCGGTAAATAACCATTTTGATAGTCTTAGCATGGAGATTAATGCGTGGGAGCTTGGAATAGATGATGCTGATACGCTTGTACGTCTCATCCTTACAACGGAAGACGGTTACGACTTAAGCACTCAGTTCTACAGAACACAGAACGGTATTTTACATCTTACGCTTCCAGCTGTTTCAGGAGTAATTATTAAGAACAGTACTGCGATGTAGAGCAAAGAACATATTAGAAGGCTGGCAGGAGTGTTTTTTACATGGATAAAGATAATTTGAAGAAGCGGATTATCAGAGTAGCCATAACTTCGGTGATTGTATTTTCAATAGCCAATGTTGTGGCTTCTTTTGGTGTAAGCGGAAATGATAATAATGAAAATGATGCTGTAATGTCACAGTCCTTCGTCCTGGACGTGAAGGATAAAAATGCAGATAATAATGCGGCAAAACCGTCTGTAATTACGATGGGTAACCTGGCGCAAAGTCCGACACAAAGACCGACTGAGTCGTGGGAAAGTGTTGCTAAGAAAAGAGAAGAACCTACAGCAGCGGTTACAGCGACAGTTAAGCCGTCTGCTAAAGCAACAAAAAAGGCAGCAGCCACTTTAAAGGAGACAGAAAAAGTAGCAAAAGCGGTAACTGCAAAGCCTACAAAGGAAGCAACCACAAAGCCTGCTAAGGAAGCAGGCACACAGCCGACGAAAGCTGCAAAGAAGCAGGAAGAGGATGCATCTAAGACACAGGCTGTGTCAACGGACAAAGCCAGTGAAAAGCCAAAGAAAGATAAAAAGGACGATTACTCTGATGTAATAGTTGCAAAATCAGATAAAGTTAATGACAATTATTTTGATGATGCACTGTTTATAGGAGATTCGAGAGTGGAGGGCTTTAAGCTTTCTTCGGGACTTTCAACCGGATTTTTTGCAACAAAGACAGGCGCGAGCATCACAGATCTTAGCAGGGATGAGATAATAAGATATCATGGACGAAGCTACACAATATATGAATATCTTAGAGAAAATAAATTTGCAAAGATATATATCAAGACGGGAATCAATGAGCTCGGATGGGCATATCCTAAAGTATTCATTGATAAATACAGAGAATTTATAGAGCATATTAAAGATCTCCAGCCGGATGCTGTTATATATGTTGAATCAATTATTCATGTAACAAAATCATTAAATGACAGCTCTGACGTGTTTAAGAATTCAAAGATTGATAAACAGAATGAACGTATAATGAAAATGGTAAGGGAAACAGGTGTTAATTATATAGACCTTAATGAGATTTTTACGGACAGTGACGGCGCACTTGCGGAGGATGCCGCAAATGACGGAGTACATATGAATACATCATATTTAAAGAAGTGGCTGGATTATCTTAAATGTCATGTAGTAGCCTAAAGGAGTAATTGAAACATATACGTTTTGCAGTTTGATAAAGAGGAAGATTGTTATAATGAAAAAAATCATAAGAAAAAGCCTGATAATACTGATGGTATTAAATTTGGCGGTACTTATAGCAGGATGTTCAGGCGGAAAAGAAACTGACAGCAATACCAAGTCAAAAACAATAACAATAGATATGGAGAAGTTATCCTCATATCTGATTAAGAACATAGAGTTTGACGGTCAGATGAGTAGTATGTCTTCTGAAATGGCTGCAAATGTGTTTGATGTATCTGATCTTGATGTTGAGATGTGCGTATACATGGGAACTGCACCTTGCAGGGATATGATTGCAATATTTAAGACCAAAGATGCAAATGCCATGAAGGATCTCAAAGACAGAGTAGAAGTGTATATTTCGGACGTGAAGGCACAGACGGTAGATAACGGCTATGATGTCTCACAGGAGAAGAAATTTGATAATTACGTCAAAAAAGTATTAGGCGATTATTACATAGTAATCTTATCGCCGGATAACAGTGCGGCGGCAAAGACGCTGGATGAAGCGATAGAAAAATAGAAAAATCCCTCAGGAAACTCCTGAGGGATTTTTAAGAGCGGGTGATGGGAATCGAACCCACGTATCTAGCTTGGAAGGCTAGTGTTCTACCATTGAACTACACCCGCATG